>JBAXFZ010000208.1:0-7508 GCA_037139685.1 Bacteroidota bacterium | reverse complement strand
TAGGCTGCCAATGTAGTTTTGCCATTGGCATGATCATTTCAATACAATGATTTTTGCCGGCCGGGAGGATCCGGGCTAATCATAGCGTGTACCCTGACCGCAACCAGACAGGGCAATGCTGTTGCTTTGCCCAATGGGATTATGCGGCAGGACTTTACATGGGAATTATGCGGCAAGGCGGGGCGGGAAGGTTACTTTTTTTCCAGCCGTGCCTTTATCCCGCGCATTATTTTCAGGGGGGTATCGGTGATTACCATGTTGTAGATCCAGTTTGGTACACTCCCGGCCGGATCGACAAACCCCTCGAGGGTTACATGGACGATCCCGTTTTTCATGTCATGAATGACCCATTTCTGCCAGTAGTTTTTAATGCGGACATATTTGGGATTTTCGGGAACCACGTTGAACAGCGGAACTGACGAAATTGTACGGATCCCGTTAACCGGATCTACCGTGATGGTTGCATCAACGCAAAGATCGCGGTCGGTTACCGGCCAGGGCGCACCGTAAACCAGGTAATACTGGATGTGCTTATCCTTTTCGTATAGCAGGACATTGATTTCCCGGAGGTTTTTATCCCACCAGTCGACATTCTTAACATTTCCGATAAGGTTGCACACTTTATCCATTGGCGTGTGCAGATCTGCCTCTCCCCGGAATGATTTAAGCACACTGCCCGGGTCCTTGCGGGTATAGATACGGATACCCTCCTTTTCTTTTATAAACTCCCAGTTCTGTGCATGCAGGCCAATTGAGAGAACAACGAGTGTTATGAGTGTCAGAAATTTAAAAAAAGGTCTGTAATTCATTCGTAAAGGTCAATTTCCGGCAAAGTAACGGCAATCTTTCCGTTTACCCAAAAAAAGTATCAGGGTGAATAAAGGAGTCCGGCAGAAATTCGTGCCCATGGCAAGGAGTTGGGTTGATGAAGGATTTCCGAAAAATGTTTCTACTTTAGATAAAAATTTTGCCATATGAATTTCATGTATTTCACCATCCTAAGCAACCGGAATCGCCGGGCTGATGCTTCAGCCCTTGTTATTGCCGTAGTTCTGCTGTTTCTTACCTGCTTCTCCGCAGCTCAAACCCGCCAGGAATCAAAAACCAGGATAACCCTCCCCAACGGGTGGAGCCTGAACCCTGCAGGGAAACAGCTCCCGCTGGGCGATCTTCCCCTCAATATAGCTGTTACCCGCGACCATCGGTATGCTGCAGTTACCAACAACGGGCAGAGTACCCAGTCGGTTCAGCTTATCCGGCTCGGCGACCAGGTGACGGTCGATACTTATATCGTCGGAAAATCATGGCTGGGCCTTGTTTTCAGCAATGACGGCCAAAACCTCTACGTGTCGGGAGGAAACGACAACTGGGTTTTACGTTTTGCCATCCGGGATGAAAAACTGGTTTGCCTCGACACCATCCGCATCGGGAAACCATGGCCCGTAAAGATCTCCATCGCAGGAATTGCCATTGATGAGGCAAGCCATCACCTGTATGCCGTGACCAAGGAGAACAACTCGCTGTATGTCGTGGAAACCGTTACCAAAAAAATCCTCAAACAAATTTCACTCGGGGGCGAAGGCTATACCTGCCTGTTATCACCCGACAGGAAGCACCTTTATTGCAGCTGCTGGGGCTGCGATAAAATTGTGATCATGAATACCACATCTCTTGAAATTGAAGGAAATATACCGGTCGGCGATAATCCAAACGATATGGTGACCAACAGGAATGGTACATTTCTCTATGTGGCCAATTCGAACGACAATTCCGTCTCAGTGATTGATCTTGCCCGCAAAGCTGTTGTCGAGACCCTGAATGCCGCCCTTTTCCCGGCAACCCCGTCGGGATCGACCACCAACAGCGTTGCCCTGGATGAAAAGGATCAGGTTCTTTACGTCGCCAATGCCGACAATAACTGTCTCGCAGTTTTTAATGTGTCAGATCCGGGCCACAGCACCGGATCAGGATTTATCCCGACAGGCTGGTATCCTGCCTGCGTGAGGATGGCTGGCAAAACAATCCTCGTGGCTAATGGAAAAGGACTTTCTTCTTTTGCAAACCCCGGGGGGCCTAATCCTGCCAGGGTAAAGAACAAGGTGGTATACCAGCAGGGGAACCCACAAAAGCCTGAAGATGTGCAGTATATCGGCGGTCTCCTAAAAGGTACTTTAAGTATGATCCCTTCCCCCGACAATATTGAACTCGCTGCATATACCCGGCAGGTTTTTGCCAATACACCCTATAGCCGCAAAACCGAAATGGAGGCTCATGGCATGAAGGGTAATCCGATCCCGTGCCGGGTTGGTGAATCATCACCGATAAAGTATGTCTTTTATATCATCAAGGAAAACAGGACCTATGACCAGGTTTTAGGTGACATGCCGGGCGGGAACGGCGATACCTCGCTGGTGCTTTTCGGTTCGAAGTACACCCCCAACCAGCATGCACTGGCCTCCCAGTTTGTTCTGCTGGATAATTTTTTTGTCGACGGGGAGGTAAGTGCCGACGGCCATAACTGGAGCCTCGGGGCCTATGCCACCGATTACCTGGAGAAAAACTGGCCTACCAGTTATGGCGGCCGGGGAGGCAGCTATGATGCCGAGGGGACAAGGGAGGTGGCCAACAATAAAAACGGGTTTATCTGGGATTATTGCAGGAAATATGGTGTTCCCTACCGCACTTATGGTGAATTTGCCGATGATTACAAAGCCAATATCCCCGTCCTTGAAGGTCATTTCTGCAAATATTATACAAGCTGGGACCAGAAGGTGATGGATACAACCCGTTTCAGCCAGTGGAGGCGCGATTTCGATTCACTGCTGGCAATCGGGCAACTACCCGGGCTCAACACCCTCCGCTTTATTAACGACCACACAGAGGGGATGCGCATCGGCCGGCCCACACCCTTTTCGGCGGTGGCCGACAACGACCTGGCAGTCGGGTTATTCGTCGATTACCTGAGTAAAAGCAGGATCTGGAAGGAATGCGCGATTTTTATCGTCGAAGATGACGCCCAGGACGGACCCGATCATGTGGATGCACACCGCAGCACGGGTTATGTGGCAGGCGGCTTTGTGAAGAAATCATTTGTGGATCACACTCCCTATTCAACCTCCTCTTTCCTGCGCACCATCGAATTAATCCTGGGACTGCCACCGATGAGCCAGTACGATGCCGCTGCCGAACCGCTTTGGCGCTGCTTTGACACCACCGCCAGCCACCCGGTTTTTCATGCGATACCGGCACAAACAGACCTCTTTGCCAAAAACACCGCTTACAACCAGTGGCAGAAGAAAAGCGAGGGGTTTGATTTCGGACGTGAAGACCGCGCACCCGACCAGGAATTAAACAGGGTCATCTGGGCAGCCTGCCGTGGCACCTCCGTGCCCTGCCCGCCGCCCGTGCATGCAGCCTTTATAAAAATCACCGATGCAGATAAGGACTGAGGAATAATACTTATTTACTGCCCGGATTCTGTTTGCAACAGAATTTATTTTATTTTTACCGCATATTAACTTCTCTGACTTTAGTATAACATTCACATACTGGTTTGACGGTTAGTATGACTTACTCCCGCCTGGTTCCAGGTGATGCCTTCAAAAAATCAAGATGAAACGAATAACCTTCCTGGTTTTTATTGCAATCGTTGCCTTTGCCGTGATACTTTGGGTGAAACGGCCCGATATTGTAGGCAATTTATGGCTCTGGCTGGTGGGGCTTGCCGGTCCGATCATCGCCTTTGTCAGGCGGATCATCCATGAAATTGATCAGAAGAACCTGTTTAAACCGGCTGCAAAAAAAACAGATCCGGCGCCTGCCGCCGGGAAAAAAATTTAACTGACGATTCAAAAAATCAGCAAAATAACAATTCATATGGGAAATAGTTCAGCCGAAGAACCAAAAGCCGCCACGGATAATACCAGGAAATACTTTTTCCGGGTCACGGCAGGGATTGAAGTTATTTTAGGGGCTATCCTGCTATGCCTTGTTTTTGTCTACTTTTTCAAACACAGCATCGATTTGCGAACCATGATCGCATTGTCGCTCATCATAATCTGGTTCGGTGTGGTAATCATGTACCTTGCATGGGCCATCTATTTCTATAATGTCAACATGGGGCTCACCGATGACGACTGGCTGCATATTGCGGCTACGCGCCTTACCGGGAACCCGGTGACAGGCCCCGAGGAAAACCCGAACTCCGATCAGTCGATGGGGCTGCCTACAGGCACGGTCAGGGCCATTATCGCTCTCACCCTCCTGGTTGCCGTACTGGCCCTGGTCATCATCTATTTCGGGAATGAAAGGTCGGTCAGGGAAAACGAGTTCCTGGTCGACAGCCTTGATTTTTTCAAGACCGCCTTCCTGATGATGATCGCCTTTTACTTCGGTTCAAAATCACTTGAGTTCCTGAAACCATCGTCAGGCAAGAATGAAGCCGGATCAAAAACTTCCAACGCGGCACCTCCTGCGAATGCCGGCGCAACGACCGACCTTTCCGAGGGCAATGTTTCCGCTAAAACCGGTGAAAATGGCGCGGGTTAAGATTCTCCTGCTGGCCTTTGCTCTTCTTTTCCTCCTGTCGTGCAAGGACAAGAGGTCTTTTACCGTGGCCAGGATCAAGGATGCGGCCAAACTTGCCACAACCGAGACAGTTATCGACAAGGTGGTGATCGGGAACAAGACCAGGAAGGTGCTGAAAATATTCACCCTTGGCGAGGCCCGGTTTGTCTGCTTCTCTGAAGCCCGGATAAAATCGGGTATCGACCTGAAAAAACTTACCAAAGATGACATTAAAATTACCGGGAACCAGATAGAGCTCCAGCTTCCACCTGTAGAGGTGATCAATTTCTCCTACCCTTTTGAGAAATTCCGGATCGACTCCACCCTGCTTGACAATGGTTTCTGGGTCAGCATCAACATCAACGACATGGAGGAATTTTTCAGGATGGCCGAGCTCGACATCCGTGCCCAGCTTCCCTATATGGGCATCGTGGAAAGCACCGAGAATAAAACACGGCAGATGATGGAGGTTCTTCTTCGGGGCCTCGGTTACCAGGATATCTATATCACTTTTCACAAGAGCAACCAGCTGATCCCTAAAGTCAACCTAAACGGACAGGAGCCATGAAATTCTTAACCTCCGGTTTTTCCTTCGTCATCCAGGCAATCCTGGTGGTTGCGGCCGTGCTGGTCTTTGCATACTTCGACCCCTTTGGCATCTTCGTATCCACAAGGCTGAAACTGAAAGACACACCCTCTCATATACGCCAGGTACGTGCCATCGGCGAGCTGATTACCGCAGAATATTACGGGGAGGTGATTTCGTCATACCAGAGTATCATTTACATTCAGAAAGAGGAGGAGATCACCCGGACAAAAAGCAAGCTGGCCGGGATGGATTCCTCGTTTATCAACCGTCTTGCCGGGATATCGGCCATCGACGATAAAAAACAGCGGAAGGAGCAGTTTGAGAAAGCACTGGAGGAGTTCAAACAAAACGACAACTTCGATGATTACCTCCATGCCATAAAGAAAAAACTAAACCTCAGTTTCCTGAACAGCCTCTTCAACAAGCTGCTCGACAATGAAAATATCAGCATCCTGCAGAAGAACAAGGACTATCTCAAACAACTCCAGTCCGACCAGGAACAGGAGATTGTCAAAATCTATTCAAAAAGAGCAGTCAGGAAGCCCCAGCTGATCCTCCTGGGAAGAGGAAAGGTGCAGGCCGGGTTCAGGTTCGACAAGCTCGACGCCCGCAACATGGTTGTTGATACCCTGAGGAACCGGATCATATTGTATGGCATCCAGCCTGAAATCCTCTCGTGCGATATCAATCCGTGGCTGATCCCCGAACTCGGCATCAGGGGCTTTGAAATCATTGCGGTAAACGGCAAGGCCGACAACCCCGCCATCCTGTACAAGGTTAAAAAGGCATGCCTTGACTCGCTGCGGGCAAATGCCCTGGCAAGCGACATCCTGAACATTGCCAGGACCAATGCCGAACAGAACCTGCAGACCTTCTTTTCGCTGCTGCTTGACGAACCGCGCATTGAGGTAAGGATTGAAACCGACCTGCTCTCCTATTACCTGAAATACCTGAGAACAGACTCGGTCGTCAATCCTTCCGAACTGGAAAGCATCACCAGGGCTATTGCCGCAGTGGTCAATCCTCCCTATAACAGGCATACTTCAGCCTACGATTCCGCAAGGGCATTCGCCCTGCTCGACACCCTGAAACACTGCCGCCTGGCAACAGGAGCCTATGTTTCCGGCCTTACGCCCTTTTCCTACCCGATTTACGAGCACCTGATGAATAAAAAGATAAACCGGAAGAACAGGGACAGCATTCTTACAGTGCTGAAGGCGTGGAAGGATTCGATCCAGGGAGACCCGGAGGTCTATTCCCGGTGGTTTTACCAGCCCGGCGAGGGCAACTATGCAATCCAGCCTGTCATCCTCAAGGGGTATCTCCGCCAGTCGGACTCACTGTTTTACCGGATTTTCGGCAATCTCTATCCCGACACCCTGAAAACAAAGGGAAAGCATTGATTCCCTGCACGGTTTTGTCGGTTGGCGGATTTTAAAGCCCCTGGTTTGTACAAATTCCGACGGAGGTTAATTATCCAATGACCTCTCCCCGGCCCTCCCCTTGAAGGGGAGGGAGAGCTGTTCCCGGCTTGTTAGATAGGAATACTTTGTTTTCTTTTCCATGTTTTTAAAATTTCATCTGTTAATAAACTTGTTTTAAACGGGCCCTGATTTCGCCATTGGAAACGTCTGAAATTCTTTACAACCCTGCTCCCTCCCCTTCAAGGGGAGGGCCGGGGAGAGGTCCTTGCTAACTAAACTTCCCGAATAATATATACTGTTTGGTTACAATCAATCAAACTTTTTATTTAGAAAATAAGGTTTATGTTAAATTCTTTTATTATTTTTACGCTGATAAATTCAATGAAAGTTCTCGCTCCATCCACTGGCTTGCGGTGCTCTCCATACTAGTCCCTCCTCTCAGAGAATTTTATCCCGGCAATTAACCCTATTGTTTCATTAAAAAACCCTGTTATGAAAAAACTCATTTTAGGTGTTGGAATTTTATGGATACTGGCAGCATTCTTTACCAGTTGCTGCAATCCCACCTCTTCGGTATCGTTGCCTGTCACACTTCACCCGCAGCAGATGTCAAACTGGTGCTGGGCAGCAAGCGGACAAATGGTGATGGAACACCTTGGCAAGAATGTTGACCAGTGTACCGAGGCAAACAACGAATTCGGTGCATCGAACTGCTGCAACTCCCCCTTCCCGGGCTCATGCAACAGCGGCGGCTGGCCCGAGTTCGACAAGTACGGATTTTCCTCAACCCACACAAGCAATGCTCCGCTAAGCTGGGACCAGATCAAATCTGAACTCTTCTGCGCCAAAAGGCCGTTTTGTTTCACATGGCACTGGACTGGCGGGGGCGGACATATGATGGCCTGCATCGGCTATGATTCAATCGACGG
>JBAXFZ010000207.1:0-7537 GCA_037139685.1 Bacteroidota bacterium | reverse complement strand
CTTCCACCTGTGGCATATATATGATGAACGGGAGAAATGCCGGGGAAGTGGATCACAGTATCATGGCCGTCGCCGAAAACACAGCTCCATTGCAGGATATATCCGTGAGGCGTGGTGGATTGGTCGGTGAACGACACGGCAGTTCCGCTGCAATTCACTGTGCTGTTTGAAAACAGGGCCATTGGAGCCAGGTTGACATGTACTGTCTTTGTGTTTGTCGTGATGCAATAGACGGAATTCATAACCGTGAGAGTCACGTTGAAGGGACCTGCGGTGGCATAGAGGTGGTTTGCATTCGTAGTGTTTCCATGGGGCTGACCATCACCGAAATCCCAGTCCCACGTAAGCATGGTGCCGGGGCTGGTCGTCGAAAGGTCAGTAAAATGAGTGACAGATCCGAGGCATACCGTATCGAAGGTGAAAGCAGATACCGGGAGGGGGTTGATAACGACAAGCCTGGTCAGAGAATCCCGGCAGTTTCCGCCGTTGCTGATGACCATCTTCACATTGTACGAGCCCGGACCGGAAAATGCATGGACCGGGTTTTGCAGGGTAGAGATATTCGGCGCTCCCGAAAGTGGGTCGTTGAAATTCCAGTGCCAGCTTGTAATCGGTCCGCCGCCATTGAGCTGGCTCAAATCGGTGAACAGAACATTTACGTCGGGGCACAGGGTTGCTGAGAAGTCAAAGCTTGCCAGGGGCCCGTCAACGCTGGTGATGAGATGTTCAACGAAGGAGGAGCAGCTGTCGCTTGTTTTCACGGTCAGGCGGACAAGATGCTGCATGGCTGTTCCTGCAAAAGTATGGGTCACATTGGGATTGGAAGGGAAAAGGATGGTAGAGAAGGTTCCGTCGCCGAAATCCCACATCCATTTTACGATCTGGCCATGCTGCGTGGTAGAGATATTGGTAAAGGAAACCGGCAGGTTGTGGCACAGCGGGGCATCGGTTTGAAATTCGGCAACTGGCAACGGGATGACAGTGACCTGAAGGGTAGTATCGTGACTGCAGAAATTTGAATTTTTAACCGTCAGCTTGACATGATAAACATTAGGATTGACGTAGACATGTGAGGGATTCTGCGATGAAGAGCCGGGGCCGCCGTCGCCAAAGTCCCACAACCATTCGATGTCGGAGGCTGCATTAGGAACGGATGTGTCGGTGAACTGCGTGGCTGAACCGAGGCAGGCCGTATTGAAGGTAAATAGCGCCTTCGGTCCCTTGTGAACCACAACGGTTTTTACGATGGTATCGATGCATCCGCCGGAATTCATCACGATGAGCCTGACAGGATAGGTGCCCGTGGTATCAAAATAGTGAACCGGTGACTGGGTGGTGGCTGTATTGTTGACCCCCGATTGAGGATCTCCGAAATTCCATTTCCACTCCACGATCGATCCTCCCCCGTTCAACTGTGAAATGTCGGTAAAATGAACCAGTTCATTTTCACAGGCGTTGGTGAAATCGAAGTTTGAAGCGGGTGAGGCCATTATGTCAATCGTCCTGGTTTTCACAGCTGAACATCCCCGGTTTGTAGTCACGGTGAGTGTGACTGAATAGGTACCGGGAAGCGTATAAACATGGGATACGCTGGGCTGTGCCGGCCAGTAGATCGTGGTGTCGGATCCATCACCGAACACCCAATGCCACTGGTGGAGGAAATTGTTGCCGGGGGCATAGGAATTATCGGTAAAGTGCACGGTATATCCCACGCAGATTGGGGCATCATGCGAGAAGAGGGCCACCGGTAATTCGTTTACAGTAACGGTATGCACGAAGGTTTTCATGCAGTTGTTGGTATCCGTGACAATAAGTGTCACAAGGTAGTTCCCCGTTGCAGGGTAGAGATGTACAGGCTCGATGGGAGCCGTATAGTTAGCAGTGGTGCCATCGCCGAAGTGCCATTCCCAGTTGGCAATTTTACTGATATCGAGACCGGTCAGGTGGAACTGGGTCGGTGAACCAAGGCAGGCTGAATCACTGGTAAAATCGACACGCGGGGCGGCAAAGACAACCACCACGACACTGTCGGTGAAAAGATTTGCGCAAAGGGTCTGCGGGTGCCATGCCTTCACCTGGTATACACCCGGAGCCGTCTTCAACCCGAAGGAGAGGGGTGAGCCTGTACCGGGCATCGCGAGCCCTGTTGGTTGTCCTCCAAGGTAGAGCTGGTAGAATATGCCCGCCTGGGAGCCGTCAATGCCTATATCTACTCCGTTCCCGCCTTCGCAGTAACCTCCGCCGCCGGTGGCTGTCATCGCGTAGGTATTGGGTTTCGGATTCACATTAACTGTAAAGGAGGGACCCGTGTGGATCACAGAGCAACCACCGTCGGATACCGATAACAGGGTGTAAGTTGTGGTAGCGATGGGGCTGACTGAAAGGTAGTAAGGACTCGAGGCAATGTTATTGACAGTGAAATTGTTCAGTCCATCTGAATAAACGATGGTCCATGGACTGACGCCGGTGAGGGTAAAGATGACCACCCCAGTGGAATCTTCACAGATGGCCCCTGTGCCGGCCATGGTTATAGTGGGCAACGGTTTAAAGTTGATCCTCACAGTGTCGATGGCGACCTGTGGAGAACATTGCTGCTGGCCGTTTACCGTCATGGTCAGCCTGGCAAAGCCGTGCTGGTTGTCAAGCAAACCGGGGGTATAATGAGCGAGAAGAAGGGTCGGGTTATCGAAGGTGCCGTCGCCGGTGGTATTCCATAGCACCCCGGTATAATTGGTGGCAGAACCGTGCAAAGGGATGGAGATATTGGGACATGACAGGGTATCATTACCGGCATGGGCAACAGGCATCGCGTGCAAAGTCAGGATAAGGCTGTCGGCAATTGTTTCTGAAGAGCAGTTACTGATCCCGTGTACAGCAAGTTTAAGCATCACCGATCCGGTGAAGATATCCGATGCCCCCGGTGTATAAACAGGGTTCAGGGTGTTTATGTTGCTGAATATCCCATCCCCTGTGGTTGTCCATAAGAGGCCGGAATTCCGCTGCACTGTGGCAAACACATGGTATGCCTGGTTGGCGCAGATGATGGTGTCGGGACCGACAGATACCGAAGGCAGTTTATTGAGGATCAGTTTCAGGGTATCCTTTGAAATTTCGGACGAGCAGCGGGCCAACCCATGTGCTGTCAGCACCAGTCGCACATTCCCGACGATCCGGTCATTCAGACCGGGGAGGTAGGTCGCATTCAGCAACGAGGGATTAATAAAGGTACCATCACCGGTTGAGCTCCACGACACAGAAGATTGATGCAGCGCATTGCCAGCCAACTGGTAATTCCAATTCTCGCAGATCGTATCGTCAGCACCTGCGGATGCAACGGGCAGAGGCTGAATAACCAGCTTCAGCACATCAGAGATTGTATCCGTCTGGCAGCTCAGGGAACCGTGCACCGTTAACCTGAGAAATGCAAAACCGGCCAATTTATCGAGGATCCCGGGTGAATAAACCGGGTTCAGGATATTGGCATTGTCGAAAGTGCCGTCACCGGAGGTTTTCCAATGTACAGAGGAGGTATGCTGAACGACTCCGTTCAATGCGGCAGTCTGGGTTGAACAAACAGTATCATCTGCTCCTGCATTTACGATGGGGAGCGCATTGATGGTAGCAACCATCGTATCCGATGCAAATGCCGACAGGCAGGCAGGAGAGCCGTTCGCCGACAACACGAGCCTGACAAGGCCTGCCAGGTTATCCGACGGCCCGGGTGTATAAACAGGGTTCAGGATAGCGGGGTTTGTGAATGTTCCATCTCCCATGGTTGACCAGAGAACCGATGAATAATTGCTTGAATGTCCCGACAGCTGCAGGTTGTAAGTTGCACAAATGCTGGTGTCATTCCCGGCATTGGTAAGCGGACCGGGAGTAATGATGACAGGGCCTGCCATTGTATCGGAACAAGGCGATGCATTACCGGTTGCTATGACAATATAGGTTCCGGCAGTCTGCGATCCGAAGGAGAGCGGATTGCCTGTCCCTGAAACCGGGCCGAGGATGGCAAACCCATTCCTGAAAAGTTCGTAGCTGGAGACAGTTTCTGATCCGGAGAGGCCAACAATCGTGGGTGCACAATTTGCACCAGCCGGGGTGACGTTGTATGTGACCGGGCCGGGAACAATGGTCGTACTTCCCGACATCAGTGTATCGCAATTCGTCGCCAGGTTGATAGCCCTTACCGTATAAATTCCCGTGAGGTATTGCTTCCCGAAGTGAATAACAGTACCGTTGCCTGCCAGGAATGGTCCCATAGGGATGCTGTTTCTCAGGAGCTCGTATTCAATCCCGGTTTGAGATCCGTTCAGGTAAATATCTGTGCCGGGGCACTGGTTGCCCTGTGGTGCTATAAGGTATGAAAGCGGTGCAGGGTTAAGCACAGCAGTGCCGGACATGACCGATTCGCACCCGGTAGCGGCTGAGACCGCTATAACTGAATAGTTTCCGGGATAATGCTGGCTGCCAAAGAATAATGCATTGCCTGTACCGGCAACAGGGCCGGCTGCAATGATAACCCCATCTCGTATCAAAGTGTAATTGACCCCGGGATCGGAGTTGTCGATTCCGACAGACATGTTGGCACAGCCAACGCCGTTGGGAATGATGTTATATTTTACGGGTGAATCAAATATTCTGACGCTGTCGGCCATCGGGTATGAACAATGGGTCAGGGTGTCAACGGCCCTGATACGGTAAACCCCGCTGGTCTGGTAGGTGCCGAACAGCAAGGGGCTGCCGTTTCCCATGAGGCTGTCAACCTTGATGATTCCATTCAGGATCAGCCGGTAGCGTTTGCCGGTTTGTGATCCGTTCAGCCTGATTGTGGCCGGGGCACAGGTATCCCCTGAAGGAACCATGTTGAAAACCACAGGAGGAACCTGGATGGTTACGCGTCCGCTCATCCAGGAATAGCAGTTGGTGCCGGAATTATAGGCCACCACGCTGTATATACCGGGGAGATACTGAAGCCCGAAACTCAGGGCTGAGCCACTACCTGCCTGGGGTACACCTACGTTGATGAGGCTGTCGCGCCGGAGCTGGTAAGTGATCCCGGTGACTGAACCGTTCAGCCCGATCATGACGGGCGAACAGTTAATCCCGATAGGGGTAATCCCGAAGATAACGGGTCCCGGCACAATTGTGGTACTTCCTCCCATGATCGTATCACAGGTGGTCAGGTTGTTGACAGCTTTTACATTATAAACCCCCGGAAGGCTCCTGGGGCCAAAATCCAGGATTGAACCGGTACCTGCAATGGTCGGCAGCTGAACCACATTATCCTTTAGCAGGGTGTAGGTTACTCCTGTCTGGGATCCATTCAGGTAGATATCTGTACCCGCACACTGGCTGCCCTGCGGATCGACCTGGTAAACCGATGGGGCCGGGGACAGAACGGAGGTTCCGTTCATGGTGGCATGACATCCTGTTGTAGCAAAGACCGCTTCGACCGTGTATGTTCCTGCAGCTGACTGGATGCCGAAGCTGATTGCTCCGCCGGCTCCTGCAACAGGACCTGCTGCAATGATTATCCCGTCGCGTATCAGAGTGTACATTACGCCAACCTGCGAATTGTCGAGCCCGATGATTGAATTGGCACAGGCTACACCATTGGGGGTAATGTTGTATTTTATGGGGGCGGGAAGGATATGCAGGCTGTCGGCCATCCAGAACTCACAGTGGGTAAGAGTGTCGATCGCAATGATCCTGTAGATCCCGCTTGTTTGGTAGGTGCCGAACAACAGGGGCTGGCCGGTACCGTATAAGCTGTCGACATGGACGTTTCCATTGCGGATCAGCCTGTAGGAGATGCCCGGTTGAGACCCGTTCAGGCGGATCATGGCCGGGGCACAGCTGTCGCCCGAAGGCAGGATGTTGTACACAACCGGAGGAGGCTGTATGGTAGCGTTGCCATTCATCAGTAAAGAACAATGGGTAAGCGGGTTGGTGGCAATTACTGTATAAACACCCGGTAGGTATTGCGGACCGAAGTCAAGGCCAAGGCCTGTTCCGGGTGAGGGCGGTCCTACATTGATTACACCGTTTAGTATAAGCTGGTAGGTGATCCCGGTCTCAGAACCCGAGAGCAGGACAGGCTGGCCGGAGCAGAGTATTCCCGGGGGATTGACGGTGAACACCTTCGGGGCAGGGTGAAGTATCACCGTTCCTGTCATATTCATCATGCAATGTGTCAGCGGGTTGTACCCGGCGACATGGTAAGTCCCTGTGTCGTACTGGTGGCCGAAGGTCAGCAATCCGAAGGTTCCTGTACCTGCAACCATTATGATTGTATCGTTCCCCCTGATCAGGTAGTAGTTGATCCCGGCCTGCGACCCGTTGATCAGTATCTCGGTGCCGTAACAGGTGTCACCCTGGGGGACCATAAGGTAGGCAACCGGGAGCGGGTTGACGGTGATCACGGCGTTGCCGGTCATCATCAGCGTCAGGTGTGTGGCAACATTGATCCCCTTGATGGTGTATGTTCCGGCATTTGCATAGGGTCCGAAAACAAGCGTGTCGCCGGTCCCTGCAGCCCCTGCAATGCTGTCGGCATTCCTGTACAGGACATACCTGACGCCGATCTCCGATCCGTTCAAACTCACGGTTTTGCCGGGATCGCCCAGGCAGATCGCCCCGCCGCCAAATACAACGAAGGGTGCGGGATAGGGGTTGATCACCACCGTGGCGCTGCCGTTCATATTGCTGATGCAGCCGGTAACAGCATTGGTTGCCACGACCGTGTAAGTGCCGGCGAGGGTCTGGTAGCCAAATGTAATTGGTCCATTTACACCTGCAATACCTGGAAGAGCACTAATGGGAGTTATCCCAAGAAACAGCATATAATTGACACCTATTTCTGAATTTGAAAGGCCAACAGGGACCCCGGGGCCACCCGATGCATAGGCTCCTCCACCTGTGACAGTATAGACTGCAGGAAGCGGCAGGATCGTCACAGTAGCATTGCCGATCATAGTGCTCTGGCAACCGGATGCGGTTCGAGTTGCCTTAATAGTATAAGTTCCCGCTGTCGAATAAGATCCAAAAGAAATTGGCAAGCCTGTACCAGCCAACGTTGGAGTTAAGGGTGTGATTCCGTGAAAAAGCTGGTATGAAACACCAGATTCCGAATTGGAAAGTCCAATAGGAACTCCATTGCCACCAGAACAGTAAGAACCACCACCAGTTACATTGTATTGAACTGGCAAAGGCAGCACAGTTACAACTACCGACTTAGAGGCTGAACAACCATTGTAAATGCTGGTTATTGTATAGGTAACTGTACCAGGTATAGTTGTATTATTAATTAGAGTCTGGGATATTGGAATTACAACACCTGCCTGCATTCCGGTAACAGTGCCACTTGTAAGAGTTGCTGTGTATGAAATTATTGAACCTGAAACATCACATGAAACCTGAATGTTTGTAGATTGTCCCGAACAAATTGTCTGAACTGCATCAGGATCAGTTGTTATAATCGGGACTGGATTTACAGTAACAATATTTTGAATTGCCTGGCCACTACACCCTGCTG
>JBAXFZ010000206.1:0-7557 GCA_037139685.1 Bacteroidota bacterium | reverse complement strand
CCACACATGAGTTGGTGGTTCCAAGATCGATGCCAATAATTTTAGCCATATTAAATTCTCCTTTCAGGTATACAATAAATTCATCTCAATTTGTCCTCAATAAGTCAATCATTGTGCCAAAACAATTTTGATGTCAGGAGGGTGACAAAAAGACAGGAATATTAAATAGCGAGGTAGCGAGGTAGCGAAATGGCCTGAAAAGGATCGGACGGTGGTTTGGAAGGGATTCCCGGGCTAAAACCCGCGGTTTTTGGTGCGGCCGCTCTTTTTCAGCAGTGCCCTGGTCGGGGAACCGACCCATAGCGAATCCAGGATTTTTGTATATCTCGATGAAAAGATGCCCAGGCCGTTGGTGATGTTGGTGAAGGATGGTTTTTCCTGGACAATGGTCATGGAGGGCTCGGTGACCTCTATATAGGTATTCAGGGTGGCACTGGCCACTGAATATATAAATTTGCAGTACTGGGCCTTGCGGATGACATCGTTGCTTACAGGGACGGAGGCGCCGACAACCGTGTAAAAACCGAGTCCGGCAATATCGAGGGAGAGGGTGTTCTGGGGGTCGGGAATATTGTTGTAAACAACCCAATCGACGAACTTTGTGTAGGGGTTAAGCGAATCGGACTTAAGGGCTTCGAGGTAATAAAAGCGGATCAAAAGCTGGTACCTCGTCCCGTTTTTTGCAGGTTTCCACCGGGTGGTCACGCTGTTGACGGTATCGAAGTTGATGGGTACCTGGGTTTGCGGACGTATTATTTCAAAATCATGAACCAGTTCGGTCTGAGCGGTAATCTCCTTCCCGGTTTTTTTATTCCTGATGAATAATTTATAGATATGTGTTTCATCTAACCTGGCCATGGAAAAATACATCAGCTGGTCGGGATAATAAAATATCGAATCACCCTTCTTTTTGTTGTGAATGGTAACGGTATCGCATGGATAAGAGCTGACAAAATCGGTGCCGTTGTATTCATCCAGCCTCACCTCCAGTTTGTCGGGATAGTTGCTTGAATCGGCATTTTTAGCAAAGGTCATTGCGTCGCCCGGGCCCAGGTATGCCTTGGTGATTTTAATATAGGTGGTGTCCTGCGACTGGTCAAGAAGGCCATAAACCACGGTGATATCTTTCCAGCCCGCGTTGACATTCAGATCCTTGTTGCATGAAAAGAGGGCGGGAAGCAGGAGCAGAAGGGGGAGTATGATTTTTAGACTGCGCATCCGGGTCGATGTTGGTATTTGGCAAAATTACATAAAAATATTGTAATTTTGCTATTCAAAATAAATTTATGACACCCCCAAAATCCTTCCGGGATGTGACCAAAGTCACCACCCATGTTATCCAGGAGATGAAATTCAAAGGCGAAAAGATTGCCATGCTTACGGCATACGATTACTCCTTCGCCAGGATCCTCGACAGTACCGGCATCGACGTTATCCTTGTCGGTGATTCGGCATCGAATGTGATGGCCGGTCACACCTCCACCCTGCCCATAACGCTGAATGAGATGATCTATCATGGCTCATCGGTTGTGCGGGCAGTCAAACGCGCACTGGTCGTCGTTGACCTGCCCTTCGGGACCTACCAGGGCAACTCGAAGGAGGCGCTGAATTCGGCTATCCGCATTATGAAAGAGGCGGGAGCCGATGCTGTTAAGCTTGAAGGAGGCCGGGAGATCCTCGAATCGGTTGACAGGATCCTGTCGGCAGGAATCCCCGTGATGGGACATCTTGGCCTGACCCCCCAGTCGATCCACAAATTCGGGACTTACGTGGTGCGGGCAACCAGCGAGGAGGAGGCTGCCAAACTGCTCGAGGATGCCCATCTGCTTGAAAAGGCAGGCTGCTTTGCCATTGTCCTTGAAAAAATCCCCGCCCGCCTGGGAGGAATCGTAACGAAGGCCCTTAAAATCCCAATTATCGGCATCGGCGCCGGGAAAGAGGTGGATGGGCAGGTGCTTGTCCTGCATGACATGCTGGGAATCACCCTTGAATTTTCCCCCAGGTTCCTGCGCCGGTACCACAACCTTTCAGAGGAGATACGGGGCGCAGTGAATACATACATCGATGATGTAAAAACCCTTGACTTTCCCAATGAGAAAGAACAGTATTGACCAGGATATTTTATACGAAGACAACCACCTGATCATTCTCAATAAACGGGCTTCAGATATTGTCCAGGGAGATAAGACGGGCGATACCCCCCTCAGCGAAATCCTGAAGAGTTATATCAAACGCAAGTACAACAAACCGGGCGAGGTATTCCTGGGCGTAGTTCACCGGCTCGACAGGCCGGTAAGCGGCGCCCTTGTCTTTGCGCGCACCTCCAAAGCGCTCACAAGGCTCAATATCATGCTGCGTGACGGGGAGATGCATAAAACCTACTGGGCCGTAGTCAGGAACAAACCGCCTAAAAACGAAGACCACCTTATCCAGTACCTTACCCGGAACGAGGAGAAGAACAAATCGTTCGTGCATGACAATCCTGTGCATGGTTCGCAAAAGGCAGAACTTAAGTACCAGGTGATCGGCCAGAGTGACATCTATTACCTGCTTTCCATCAACCTCCTCACCGGCAGGCATCACCAGATCAGGGCACAGCTTGCTGCGATGGGGTGCCCGGTCAAGGGCGACCTGAAATACGGTTATCCGCGGTCTAACCCGGGCGGGTTTATCCACCTGCATGCCCGGACGATCGAATTTGTCCATCCTGTAAAAAAGGAGATGCTAAGGGTCAGTGCAGAGCCTCCCGACGATAAATTATGGAACTTCTTCTGTTCCCAAAATTCCGAACCGGTATGTTAACTGCGACCAGAATCCGTTACGATACCGATACGACCCTTTCCATGCAAAGCATGGCCTCCCCCGGCGTGATTTACAGCAAATCGATCTTCACCGCGCATCAGCTGCACCCGCATAATACAAATGCCATTAAAACAGCGCCATTACAACCCGACTGGATAATGGGCCTGCTGCTCTTTTGCTTTGTTCTTCTGGCGTGGACCCAGGTGTTTTACCACAAACGCATCGTACAGGTATACAGGGCCCCCTTTTCACGGCGTTTCATCAACCAGCTTACACGCGACGGGAACCTTTTCAAGGAAAGGATTTCGCTTACCCTGGGCATTGTGTACATACTGACCTTTTCATTGCTGCTCTTTGAGTTCAATGTGCAGATACTCGGGTTGGAGTTTCATCTTTTCCCCGGTTATGCGCTGTTCTGGGTAATTACCCTGGCCAACATCGCCATAATGGCTGTCAAAGTGTCACTGGTCGAGCTGATGGGCATTATCTTTAAAACCAGGGAAACAACTTACAACTACCTGCTTAACCTGCTGATATTTGCCCTGCTTTCGGCACCTTTGATGCTGGTTGTCCTGGTATTTGTTCTCTACCTGAAAATTCACCTTCTGCTCTATATTTGCCTGATTCTCTATGCTCTTCTGTTTTTATTCAGGTTTGTCCGCGGCTTTTTTATCGGGATGACGTTAACCAAGTTTTCATATTTATTTTTATTTGTTTATCTTTGCAGTCTCGAAATCTTACCTCTGCTGGTTATTATCAAGATCTTGCTCAATCAGGCGCAATCCGCAGGCGGGTAAGGGTTCGGAGAAAGTGAACGCAAATAACCTACGACTTTGAAAGTAAAGAATATCCTCGTTTCCCAGCCTCAGCCGATCGATTTTGAAAAGTCACCGTATGGAGAAATCGCACGGAAATTCAATGTCAACATCACTTTCCGTAAATTCTTTAAAATTGAGGGAATTCCTGCCAAAGACTTCAGGAAGGACCGGATCAATATCCTGGATTACTCTGCGGTGATTTTTACCTCAAGAAATGCTGTTGACCATTATTTCAGGATGTGCAAAGAGATGCGCATCGAGGTTCCTGAAACCATGAAGTATTTCAGCATCTCCGAATCGACTGCCTATTACCTCCAGAAATATGTCCAGTTCAGGAAGCGGAAGATTTTCCACAGCAAGGAAAACTACGCGAACCTTATTGAGCTGATAAAAAAACACAAAACCGAGAAATTTCTTCTTCCCTGCTCCGATATTCACAAACAGGAGATACCAAAGATGCTTCAGGAAAACAAAATCCTGTATAAGGAGGCCATCATTTACCGTACCCTTTCCAGTGACCTTTCTGACATCGACATCAAAAATTATGATTTGCTTGTCTTTTTCAGCCCATCGGGAATCAAATCGTTATTTATCAATTTTCCCGATTTTGTCCAGGGTGACATCGCCATTGGCGCCTTTGGAAATTCGACGCACAAAGCCGTGACCGATACCGGGCTGGTCCTCAACATCGAGGCCCCTACCGCTGCTGCAGCTTCCATGACAACGGCCATCGAGATCTATCTTCAAAACGAAGCAAAAAAGAAATAAGACCCTCTTTCCACTACCTCCGCGACCTGAACCGGAGTCCAGCAATACCTTCCAACGGATGAGGCAGACATTTTCAAAAGATGAGCGGCTCCGCAGCCATCTCCTGATCAGCAAACTGTTTGCAGAGGGTTCCACCTTTTACCTCAAACCCTTCCGGGTCACCTGGATGAGGCAGGCAACTGACAACTCTTCGCCGGTACAGGTGATGATGAGCGTTCCAAAGTACAACTTCCGCAGGGCTGTGCAGCGCAACCTGATACGCCGGCGGATGAAGGAGGCCTACCGCCTGAACAAGCATCTTTGTTACCAGCCGCTGGAGGCAGGCGGGCAGCAACTTGTCGTATGTATCACCTACACAGCCAAAGAAATAGTGCCCTTCGACCAGCTCCAGCTGAAAATAATCTTACTTTTACAACGTTTAACAGAAGAAAATGAGAAAATTGCTGGGTAGTTTTTTCATTTTGCTGATCAGGGTATACCAGGGAGTTATCTCCCCCTTCCTGATGCCCTCCTGCCGTTTCAGCCCCAGCTGTTCAGCCTATGGTGTTGAAGCCATCCGTAAGTACGGACCTTTCAGGGGGGGATGGATGACACTCCGGCGTATCGGCAGGTGCCATCCGTGGGGAGGAAAGGGATATGATCCGGTGCCTTGAAAATAGCGAAATAGCGAAATTTTTAACATTTGAATTAATAAAAACAGAGATGAGACGAGTTGCAGGATTTATAATACTGATTTTGTTTTTAGGGATTACAGGCGCGGGGGGATTTGCCCAGGCGCCGAACCAGCAGGGTTTCGAGATCATGAAAAACCTCGATATCTATTCAAACCTGATAAAGGAGCTGAACCAGGATTACGTGGATGAGATCAACCCGGGAGAATTGACCCAGAAAGGCATCGAAGCCATGCTTGAGTCACTCGATCCCTATACCAATTTCATCCCCGAGTCGCAGGTTGAGGACTACAAGTTCATCACTACCGGCCAGTATGGAGGCATCGGTTCGCTGATCCACCAGAAGGCTGATTACGTAATCATCTCCGAACCCTACGAGGGTTCACCAGCGCAGAAATCGGGATTGAAGGCCGGGGATAAGATCATGGAGATCAATGGCAAACAGGTTAAGGGTAAGTCGTATGAGGATGTCAGCTCTATTCTCAAAGGGCAGGCGGGGACGACGGTTCACCTTGTGCTCATGCGCGACGGGGAGAAGAACCCGATCGAAAAGACCATCACGCGGGAGATCATAAAAATAGACAACATCCCCTATTACGGAATGGTTGATGAACATATCGGATATATAAAGCTCACAGGCTTTACCCAGAATGCCGCAAAGGAGATGCGTCAGGCACTTGTTAAACTCAAGGATGGCAACGACCTGAAGGGGATTATCATCGACCTGCGCGGAAACGGCGGCGGCTTGCTTAACGAAGCGGTTGATATTGCCAACCTGTTTGTTGAACGCGGCCAGGAGATTGTGAGCACCAAAGGCAAAATGGCCGATAAGAACCACACTCACATGACCATGAACCCGCCTGTTGACCTCAGCCTGCCACTGGTGGTCCTGGTCGACCATTCGAGTGCTTCTGCCAGTGAAATCCTGGCCGGATCGATGCAGGACCTCGACCGCGGCGTGATCCTCGGTCAGCGTACATTTGGCAAGGGGCTGGTACAAAACGTCGTGCCGTTGTCATACAACGCCCAGATGAAGATTACCGTAGCAAAATATTACATTCCAAGCGGGCGTTGCATCCAGGCGATCGACTACGCCCATAAAAAGAAGGATGGCTCCTTCGGTAAGATTCCCGACTCACTGATCCGGGCCTTTAAAACAAAAAGCGGCCGGACTGTCTATGATGGCGGAGGGCTGAATCCCGACCTGGTAACCCTGCCCCAGCACTTCAGCAACATCGCCCTTGCGCTTTACAGCAAATACCTGATTTTTGATTTCGCCACTGTTTATGCCAGTGAGCATCCGACCATCCCCCCGGCCAGCACGTTTGAGATAGATGATTCGATATACAGCAGTTTTGTCAGGTATATCGCAGGCAAGGACTATTCGTACACTACCAAGAGTGAACGCGCCCTGGAGCAGCTCAAGGGCGAGGCCTCAAAAGAGAATTATTTCGACGCGATAAAGGAGGAATACGGCCATCTGAAAAACCGCATGGAGATGGACAAACAGGAGGACCTGAAAAAATACAACAAGCAGATCAGGGAGCTGCTGAAACTGGAAATCGTTACCCGGTATTACTACCAGAAAGGGAAGATTGAATCGGCCCTGAAGAACGATCCCGACCTGGCTGATGCCATTGCCACCCTCAAAGACCAGGGGAAATACTCAGCCATACTGGCCGGCAAATATGTTCAGCCGAAACCTGTGATCCCGGTCAGGAGTGAGGATGATGATGAAAATCCTGTCGAATAACCTGCAAAATGAAAAAAATTACATACAGCTTCGAATACCAGGTATATCCATCGGCAGCGGAACTGCCCGCAGCTGACCTTGAACTTCTCGACAGGGCCAAACTGGCAGTCACCTCTTCACACGCCCCCTACTCGCGGTATCACGTAGGCGCTGCGGTCAAACTGGCAGACGGTCATATTGTTGCGGGGAGCAACCAGGAAAACATGGCATTCCCGGCCGGTCTCTGTGCCGAAAGAGTTGCCGTATTTTCGGCTGTCTCAACCTATCCAGGTGTTCCGATTGCAGCCCTTGCCATCACCGCCACTGCAGAGGCCTTCGGTGTATCTGCGCCTGTTCCCCCCTGCGGCATGTGCCGGCAGGCAATCGTGGAGTATGAAATGAAATATGGCAATAAAATCCGGGTGATCCTGGGAGGCCTGAGCGGGGAGGTTTATGTGATCCAGGGCATGGAGACCCTGTTACCGCTGACATTCCATGAGGACGGGCTGGCTAAGAAATGACCTTTTTTTTCAATTTAATCTAATTAATTCTTTTATGATGAAGCTACTGTACACTGTCTTATTACTCCTAATTTTCATCCCGGGCTTTGCCAGGAGGGGTGACAAGGAGGCCTACAAGGTATATAACGGCAAGGGCCATTGTGTCGGATATGACGACCTCCTTAAAAGTGCCGCCAAATCGGATATCATCTTTTTCGGTGAGATGCACAACAACCCCATCTGTCACTGGCTTGAACTGGAACTCA
>JBAXFZ010000205.1:0-7573 GCA_037139685.1 Bacteroidota bacterium | reverse complement strand
CCGGGACCAGTGGCATATGGGTGAATTTCTGGGGTGTATAGATCGCGATCTGGTCGCCGAAAATGGAGAGACTCTGCGTAAAATAGCCGTAACGGTATAAGAGGCCGATTCCTACAATGTTGTAATTGGAATCGCTGGCCTCCTTCAGGTAATCGCCCGCGAGCATGCCAAGTCCACCCGAAAATATCTTGACGGTGTCATGGAGGCCGTATTCCATGCTGAAATAGGCTACCATGTTCTTGGGTTTTGCCGCGGCTTTAGCCATGTAAGCATTAAAAGCGGCAGTTACTCTGTCAAGTTTGGCTATGAATTGTTCATTTTCGCTAAGGTCCTGCAATTCTTTGAATGACAAAGATTCGATCAGGGCAATAGGGTTGAATTTCAGCGAATACCAGCGTTCCTTGTTGATCATTTCAAACAATTCGGAACCCTCGTAATTCCATGACCACCATAAATTTTTAGCGAGCTTTTCAAGGCTTGCCAGGTTTTCAGGAACACGCTGCTGGATCAGTACTTTCCTCCAGTCGGGCCTTAGATCGAAAGTGCTTTTGGGGGCGGCGACAAGCAACTGCGGCTGTTTGCCGGAATATTGTTCAGCCCTTGCAACAGTCTCGGAGAGCGCATCAGAGTATGCCTCTTTATAATTCCCGGCCAGGTTTTTCCACAATACCGACCTGGATATTTCGTAAGCCTTGATCCTGATCTTGATGATCTCCTTCTCGGATTTGGAAACACAATTCAGGATATGCTTCACAATGTTCTCAACCACCTCCCGGTCGTTGTCATCATTGCGTTCAATGACCGATGTACAGTCCTTAACGGTGGGAAAAAGCGTTTTAACCCATTGCCCGAACCCCGTCAGTGAAGTTGTTATGGTAGGGATATGAAATGAAAGGCTCTCGAGAGCTGAGTAACCCCATGGTTCATAGTAGGATGGGAAGACAGTCCCGTCAAACCCGATCAGCAGGTCATAGTAACTCAGGTCGAAAACACCGTCGGAACCATTCAGGTAGGTCGGGATATAGACGACCTTAACCTTGTCCTCGGGGCGGTTTAAGAGGCCGTTTGCCTTGATCATGCGCATGATGGCGTCATTGTCGGGTTCGGCCAGGCTGTGCGTGGTGTACTCTTCCTGTCTTGGCTTTAAGGTGTCGCGGGCAGCGATGCGGTCAAGAAGCTCCTTGCGTGGCCCGTTCTGGCCTGATGGCACCGCGATGAAGGCAATGATCGACTGGGGCAGTTTTGACTGTTTGTTCAGCATGCCAAGCGCATTGATGAAGATGTCGATCCCCTTGATCCTGACTTCGTACCTGCTGCTGTTCAGGATCAGGACACTGTCATGCGAATATACCTGTCCTGTAAGGGCACCGGCGACCTCCAGCAGTTTTTCCCGTGAGATTTTGCGTTTCTCGGGGAACACCTCGTTGGGAGGTATCCATGAATCGTCAAAACCGTTGGGCGTCAGAAGGTCAGCCTCCTTTTCAAGGAAATGGATGCATTCGTTGTTGGTGAGCTGGCTCACCGTGGTAAAATAATCGGCCTCATGGGCCGACAGTTTTTCCAGCGAGAATTTGGCCATTACGCCAAATTGCCGGGCAATGGCCTCGGCGCTGTAGTTCAGCAGGTTGTTGTAAAGAGGAAGGTTGTGGGCTGCAATGCAGCGGCCTACAACAGTTCCGTGGGTGGTAAACACCGTCCCTATCTGGGGGACAACCTCTTTCAGGTACAGGATCCCGGTACCTGTTTTCCATTCATGGAACTGGGCGATGATCTTGTCGTGATGCGACAGGTTGCAATTGTAAAAGCTCTCGATGATCAGGCCGGCAGCATAGCCGAAAAATGCGGGCTCGATGTAGTCCCAGTCGCCCGACAGCGAATCCAGCTTATAATGCTCCCAGAAATGGGCGAATATCTTATCCTTCTCCGAGAAGAAGGAGGTAAAGTCAGCAAGGATGACGACAGGTTTACCAGGGATGTTCCACCGCCCGATTTTGATGCGCAATCCTTCATCCTCGGCGATTTCGCGCCAGGACTTGTAAAGGAATTTATCCTCTATGAACTCCGGGTTCTGGTGCGTCTCCTTCCAGACGTCGGGACCAATGAGAATATAATTGTCTTTGAATTCTTCGGCAAGTAATTTGGCCTTGGTTGCAATGGCAGTATGAATGCCCCCGACTTTATTGCATACTTCCCAACTGGTTTCAAACAGGTAATCGGGGGTTACGAGCAGTTTATCCTTTATCATCAATTATTTTGTTTTCTTTTTTGCGTTAGGTTTTGCTTTTGGTTTTATTTCCGCCACCGTTGAAGCTGCTTTTTTCACGGCTTTCGCCTTCGTATCGGCAGCTTTTCCAGGGGTTTTGGCAGCAGGGGCTTTTGGTGCGGCCGGTTTTTTGGCAGCCCGGGCCTTTTTCTCCGGAGCCGCAGTGTGTGGCTCAGTTTCACCTGTTTCAGCTTCGGCCGTTACATATTCGTCAACCCTGATCATAAAATCGGAGAGTACGTTCATGTAGTTGATAAAGGCCTCATAGGGAGATCCGTAGGGGTTGAAATACTTATGAACCTCGCCCGCCGAAAACCATTTCGTACACATATAATAGAAATGGTTGCTGGTTTGCAGGTAGAGCCAGTCCTTCTGGATCCCGGCATCCTTGCAGCTTTTCACTTTTGGTTCGTAGGAATAGAGTTTGGCAAAGGCCTCATCCTGGAGTTCGTTGCCAAGCCATGCAGTAAGATCGCGCTCCTCATCGGCCCATGAGATGGGATGGGTAACCGAGAGGGCTGCCACGGGCTGAAGTTCGTTGTACAGATCTTCGGGTGTGCTGAATTTATAGTTCGATTTGGAAAACAGCGTGCCGGGCAGGTATTTGAAGAAATCAAATATCCCGGTCTCCTTCCACTGGTGTTCGCCTATGGTTTCATAGTCGAGGAAGAGGTTCACCACCTCCTCGTTCTTTTCAACCTTGTCGAGCCAGGTCACGAACTTCTCGGTGGTAAGGGGCCATTCCGACCAGTCCTGGTTCGAGAACCGGAAGGTGAGGTCGTCGCTCAGCCTGAAATTTCTCAGCAGCACCTTGAGTTTGGGGTTGATCCTGTTGCAATAGATAAAGTTGGGACTCTTCCAGCCCAGGATATGTTTGGCGCCTTCGGTGAGCATTGTATGAAAGCCCATGTCGGCCACCATCTCGCCAATTTTGTCGGAGTATATCAGCTCCGTGTTCCTGAAGGTCGTAGGCCGTTTGCCGAACAACTCCTCCACCTTGGCGGCATGCTTTTCAACCTGCCTGACAAACTCATCCCTGTTGGTGAGCGAAGCCAGCGAATGGGCATAGGTTTCCGCAAGAAACTCAACCTGGCCGGTGTCGGCCAGCTGCCTGAAGCTGTCGATCACCTCGGGAACGTGCGCCTGCAGTTGCTCCAGCGCCGTGCCGGAGATCGAATAGCTGACCTTGAAAGCCGTACCATACTCCTTGATAAGATCAAGCATGAGCTTGTTGGCCGGCAGGTAGGATTTCTCGGAAACCCTGCGGATAATATGACGGTTCTGGTAGTCATCATAATAATGATGATCTTGTCCGATGTTGAAAAACCGGTAGGTCCTGAGGCGGAATGGCTGGTGGACCTGGAAATAGAGGCAGATGGATCTCATATGATCAATTATAAAACAGCTTGATTATAAACTTCAATTACATTAATGGCGGCATTTTCCCAGATAAGGTTGTCGACTTCCGTCTTGCCGTAGCGAATGAACATCTTGCTCAGCCCTTCATAGTGGAGAATCCCGTAAATGGCGTCGGCCAGGGCATCGATATCCCAGAAGTCAACCTTGAGGGCATGCTGCAGGACCTCGGCAACGCCCGACTGTTTCGATATGACAACCGGAACATTCGACCGCATCGCTTCAAGCGGCGATATGCCGAAGGGTTCTGATACCGAGGGCATCACATAAACATCGCTCATGGCAAACATGGTATCCACCTCGGGACCCGCCAGGAAGCCGGTAAAGTGGAATTTCGTGGCAATTTTCAGCTGGGCGACCCGGCGGATCATGCGGTTCAGAAGGTCGCCGGAACCGGCCATTACAAAACGGACATTCGAATCGCGCTTCAGCACCTTGTGGGCAGCCTCGACGAAATAGTCGGGCCCCTTCTGGTAGGTTACGCGTCCCAGAAAGGTGACAACCTTTTCCTTGACATGCTTGGTAACTCCTTCGAGGTCGGGCCTGTCGACAGGTTCAACGGCGTTGTGCACGGTGATAACCTTCTCGGCGGGGATGCCATATTTCTCAATGACGATCTGGCGGGTGAGGTTGCTCACGGTGATCACCAGGTCGGCTTCTGTCATTCCCTGGCGTTCGATGTCGTACACGGGCTGGTTGACATTTTCTCCCGAACGGTCGAATTCGGTGGCGTGCACATGCACAACCAGCGGCTTGCCGGATATCTTCTTGGCTGTGATGCCTGCAGGATAGGTAAGCCAGTCGTGCGCGTGGATCACATCAAAGTCGTTGGCAGAGGCGATGGACGAGGCAACAAGGGCATAACGCGAAACCTCTTCCATAAGGTTCGGACCATATTTCCCCGAGAAGGTGTATTGCTTTGAAAACACGGAATGCTGCTCTTCGTTCGCAGTTAGCTGGTCGGTGGTGACCATCCGTTCAAATGCTTCGGGATCGAGGTATGGAACCAGGTTTGAGCCGATCTCCATATACTGGATCTTGTCCCAGTGCTCCCTGGTTTCGGTTTTGGTGAAATCAAGCACTACATCACTGGCGTTTACAAGCCGAAAACCCTCCTTGGTTTCATCACCGAAGGCTTTGGGTACTACGAATATTACCTCGACGCCATGTTTTACAAGGCCCTTGGTCAACCCGAAACAGGCTGTACCCAACCCGCCGGTAATATGCGGAGGGAATTCCCAACCAAACATTAAGACACGCATTTCTATTTTAGATTTACGATTTACTACTACTTTTTCTTCCAGCTATTCACTCTTCTTGATAAGGTAATCGATTCGCAGCAGCTCAGCTACCGACCAGGCCATCGAGATGGCTCCCCTGCCGGTGTGGGGCGGGTCGCCGTCATAGAGCTCCGAGATGGTTCCGATGCCGTGTTCCGTCATCACCGGTTCAAAGCCTTCATACAATGATTTAATGAGCGATAAGCCGCTTTTCCCGTGGATCCGGAGGTAACCCTCCGCAAAGTGGCCCAGCAGCCAAGGGGTGACAGTTCCCTGGTGATAGGCCGAATCGCGCGTATCGGGGTCGCCGTAATAGGAGCCCTTGTAAACCGGGCTTTTTGGGGTGAGCGTGCGAAGGCCGCGCGGCGTCAACAGTTCCTGCTTGACCCTGCTCAGCACCTCTTTCCTTATATCTTCACGAACCGGGCAGTATGGCAGGGAGGTTGCGATCACCATGTTGGGCCTGACGGTCCAGTCCTTGTACTCACCATCCACGTAATCGGCCAGGTACCGCTTTTCAGGGCTCCAGAAGGTCTCGAAGAAGGAACCGGGGATCTGGCATGAGAGATCCTCCCACTCCTTGCAGAATTCGGTATCCCCGTCAAGGCGCGCCATCTCCAGGCTGAATTTTATGGCATTGTACCACAGGGCGTTTACCTCGACCGTTTTGCCGATTCTCGGTGTTACTGGTTTGCCGTGGGCAATTGCATCCATCCAGGTGAGGGCAACGCCGGGTATTCCGGCATAGATGAGCCCGTCGGTATCCATGTGGATGTTGAATTCGGTGCCGTCGCGGTATGCCTCGAGGATGAGCTTCATCTTTTTCCCGAAGGCGGGCCAGATATCTTTTTGTTCACCCGTGAAGGCTGCATACTGCTGTAGGGCCCAGAAAAACCAGAGCGATGCATCCGACGAGTTATAGGTTGTGCGGTTGCCGCAGCCGAAATTGGGAAACAGGGGCCCCTTCATCTCGGTGATCATGGTGTCGATGATCGCCCTGCAGGTTGAATAGTCACCATTTACCAGGGTCAGACCCGGGAGGGATATGAAGGTGCTGCGGCCCGAACGGCCGAACCAGGGGAACCCGGCAACGATTTCGGTGCCTTTGCCCTTTTTGATGACGAATTGCTGGGCGGCATTGGTAAGGCAATTTGCAAAGTTGTTCCTGGGGATCCGCTTCTCAAGCTCGGCGTCAAAGGTGCGCTTCATCGATCCCGGTGTGAGCTCCTTTGTGCCTGCGGCAAAGAAGACGCTTTCACCCTTTTTAATCTCGAACTCGAAAAAACCCGGCACGTAAAGATCCTCCTGGTATTCGAAGCCGCGCTCCATCTCCTCCTGGTACTCGATGTTGTAATACCAGTCGGGTACATGGGTATATTCATTGGGCTTGGAAATCTGCATGTAGAGATCTGTATAGCCCTGGTACATGCGTACCTTTATACCCTGGGGCATTTTTTCGTATTTTGTGTCGGCCAGGATGTTCACCTTGCTCAGGGCATGGATGTGCCTGAAGGCGAGGAAAGGGGTAAGCCTTATCTTTGTAGGCGAATGGGCTTCCACAAGCGTGTACTTGATGATCATGCGGTCTTCGCGCGTTGTAAACACCATCTCCTTTGTCAGGATGACCCCTCCTACCCTGTAGGTCATCTTGGGGTAAGGTTCGGTGACAAAATCGCGGATGTACTTATGACCCTTGGGGCTGTATTTTCCTCCCGGGTATTTGTGGATCCCAAGGTTGAAATCCGATTCCATCTGGATCACGGTTTCATCGAGTGAGGAGAGCAGCACATGGTTTTCATGGTCAATCCCGGGCTGCGAGGTGACAAGCAACCCATGGTATTTCCGGGTGTTGCAGTTGATAATGGTCGAATTGGCATAGGATCCTGCCCTGTTCGATCGCAAAACCTCACGGTTTAACGAGTATTCCAGATTAACCAGTTGACTCTTATCAAAGTTGATGTAACTCATTGTGGTTGATTTTCATTTTTTGTTAAGCCCTTTTC
Organism: Bacteroidota bacterium; assembly: GCA_037139685.1. Taxonomy (GTDB): domain Bacteria; phylum Bacteroidota; class Bacteroidia; order Bacteroidales; family FEN-979; genus CAIVAT01. The sequence continues at coordinate 611 of JBAXFZ010000205.1, read as the reverse complement.
ATAAGCAGGATCGGGCAGTTGTCAGCTGCAACAATATATATCTGAACCGGTGCTGTTTACCTCCCTGTTTCATCACCGCAAATGCCGGCAGATGCTGGCCCGGAGTTGCCACAATTTTCAAATATAGATTAAAAAAATTGATTTGCAAAGGTACGATTTTCATTCTTTTCATCGTTAATCTAATTAAAACTATATTAATCCCTAATTTTGCCGGGCTAAAATACTGTGATAATGCGATTTTCCAGAATACTGATTTACCTCTTTTCATTAGGGATTCTTATCCTCCTGAATTTTTCGTGCCGGAAAAACGACAAAGCAGATACGACGCCCGGGCTGAAGCTTGCCTTTTCGTCGGATACGGTCTTTTTTGATACCGTCTTTCCCTCCATCGGATCTGTCACCCAGCGGCTTATCGTTCACAATGAAAACAAGAACAAGGTGAGCATCTCCTCCATCAGCCTGGCGGGGGGACAAAGTTCAAGCTACCGGATCAACATCAACGGGACGCCTGCAGTGACCGCGTCGGATGTTGAAATCGGGGCCGGCGACAGCCTTTATATATTTGTGCGTGTCACCATCGATCCCAGCAACCAAAGCCTCCCCTTCGTGGT
>JBAXFZ010000204.1:0-7625 GCA_037139685.1 Bacteroidota bacterium | reverse complement strand
AGATACGGAACTGTCAATATAACTGACAAACTTGTCAGTAAAAGTTATAAACATGATGTAACGTCATGTAACAATGATGAACAACTATTCACTGTTAACGGGCGTTTCACAGATATGTGCCTGATAATCAAAAGTAGCTTCCTTACCCTTGAAGGGGAGGGAGACCCATACCAGACAATAAAGCTAAAAATCCTTTATTAATTGATTAAAAATATACCTGCATGTTACAGGGACCCCTCCCACGGCCCTCACCTTGAAGGGGAGGGAGACCCATACCAGACAATAAAGCTAAAAATACCTTTATTAATTGATTAAAAATATACCTGTATGTTCCAGGGACCCCTCCCCCGGCCCTCACCTTGAAGGGGAGGGAGACTCTTTACCACCTAATGAATGGGTGAAATGCTAATAATAGCCCTGATAGGGTGATGTGAAAATTCCCACCCAGAAGGAGTGGCATGATTGCAGCAAAGGTAAAGCCACCCCTCCCATTTTACCGTGCCTTAGGCTCGGAAAACCATGGATTTGGATAGCAGAGGGTCTATCCCCGGCCCTCCTTGAAGTGGAGGGAGAAGGTGTTTTGTGGATTATAAACAGATTCGGGAGGCAGGAGGATACGGTAATGCCCTAATTAAAGTTTTCAACAAATCGCTCTTAAACCCTTACTTTTTATCACTTCTTAGATTAAGCGTTAATGATTTGGATAAACACCAAACTTAGATGGCTTATATCGGAAAAAACCGGGAACCTGCATTTCAATTTTATGCAGATCCAACAACAATTGAACTGGCAAAAAAACTCCGGCGAAAAATGACGCCATATGAAAAAATACTATGGCAGCGTTTGAGAGCCAATAAAATAGCCGGATTGAAATTCAGAAGGCAACATCCTGTAAAATTTCACATTGCTGATTTTATTGTCACGAGGCGAGGCTGGTGCTTGAGGTGGATGGTCCAATACATAACAGAAAGGATCGTCGCGAGCATGATAAACAGCGAGATGGAGTAATTGAAGATTTTGGAATAATGATCCTTCGGTTTTCCGATGATGCAACCAGGTACCATCTAAAGGAAGTTTTAAAAAAAATAAAAGAAGTTTCAATTATGCGGACAGGAAATAAATTATCTGATTAATCACAATCATGCCTGTCTTTGTCAGAATGTCTTTATTTGCTTGTAAATGAACTCTCCCCGGCACTCCCTTTGAAGGGAAGGGAGATGGGGTGACCGGAATATTCGGTATTTTCCAATGATGATATCATGTCCGTCTGAAACAAATTGATAATCATAGAAACTTAGAATTGAGGCAAAGAAAAAACGAATTTACTTCTTTACAGGCTGGTAAAATGTCTCCCTCCCCTTCAAGGGGAGGGCCGGGGGAGGGGTCCCTGGAACATACAGGTATATTTTTAATCAATTAATAAAGGTATTTTTAGCTTTATTGTCTGGAATGGTCTCCCTCCCCTTCAAGGGGGGGCCGGGGGAGGGGTCCCTGGATCATCCATGGATAATTGCGATCAATCATACAACATTTCGTCTGAGGACAGGACACGCAGGGAAGGGGAGGAATGCACATGCAACCACTGTATGGTTTTCAGTGCAAGTTGCTTTGGATCAATGGATAACCAGCGATCAACTCCTGATTAATTATTTCTGCAGGATGATTTTCCGGATGACCATCCTGTCATTCGTTTTTACCTTAAGCAGGTATATCCCCCCGGGAAGGTGTGAGAGATCTGGTTTAACATTGCAGACACGGGGGGAAGCAGGGACCGAAGCTGAAAATACAAGTTCACCCTTGGGGTTTAGAATTTCAATTCGCAAAGGTGCCGGCTGGAGCTGGTTCACCCTGATGCAGAATTTGCCGCCGCTGGGATTTGGAAAAACGTTCACAACCTGCTCATCGGGCAGCCAATCCCCGATTCCCGGGCAGGGTTTGAACTCAATATGCTTCAGGGCAATCACCTGCAGGCAGGGAGCCTGCGGCAATCCCGAAAGTTTCAGGTCGACGGATGCAAGTCTTTTATCTTTAGACCCTGGAAAATACAGGGTATTCAGGCTGGTTTCATCACTGAATTCACCATCACCCGTTGTAGTCCATTTAACTGAAATTACATTTGAGCCCCTGCCCGAAAGCGGAATTGCTTCAATGTAATGGCAATAACTGGTATCATTACCCGGGAAAACCGATGGCAAGGGCAATACCGTAACCGAAAGGGTATCGGTACAAACAAATTGCCCGTCATAAACCCTGGCAATATACTTCATTGAAGAATCGGGTGTGACGGTAATTTCCTTCCCGCAGGCCACCAACCCGGGGGGATCCGATTTCCATTCGTAGTAATAGTTCCCTGTTCCGCCCGACACTGAAATGTTCAGGATACAGTTCCCCCCGGTACATATGACTGCGGGAGTGGCGGTGGCGTCCATTGAAAGTACATTCGCAAAACTGAAGGAGGTGATCCGGGTCTTCCATGAACTGACGGATGTGCTGTCGTAATATTCCTGGGTATACCAGAATGTGCGCGGAATTACGGGATCCGCGGCCATCGAGCTGTAGTCGCCCCAGCGGCCCCCGTTTCCCCATACACCTGTCTGCGAGCCTCCCCCCTGGACAATGCTCCGCTCCGCAATGGTCATCTGGTTCAGCGGATCATGGGCCATCCTGCCGGTATACCGGATTGAAGGATGGAGATCAGGCCCGGAGGTTGAATAACCCATGGCCATATTGCCCGACACATCCATCGCGATGCTTCCCATCCACCTGGAGTTGCTGTCGGGAGCATAGGTGGATTGCTGGTAAACATACCAGTTTTCAGTTGTTCTGCGGAGTTCATACCATCTTATTCCCGTTGCTGATCCGACATCAACAGTATGGTTGACTACCATGGACTGGTGATCGGCAAATTTCCGGAAATGGAGCCGGAACATCAGGCGGTCATTGATGGGATTGAGCGTGCTGGCTGTCCCTTTCTGCGGGATGCCTTCCAGGTTATTTAAAAAGGGACTAACCTGGATGCGCGTATAGTTGCCATATAAAGAGTTTGACGGACTGTTCCAGTCCGTGTGAAATTCCAGTACCCCCAGGTAATTCCGCTGGATGAAAAGAAAATACTCAGGCGTGCCCTGAGCAGGAAAGTCCCCGTCACAGTCGGCCGGCATGATTGAATAGGCATCTTCCCCCGAATTCAGCAGGAACAGGATCATCCTGGCCCCGGGATCGCCGCTGAGCATCGCCGCGCGGTCAAATGCCGCCGCACCCGTGCCGTCGTAAGGCATCCCGCCTGCCCTGATCCTGTTGTAGGACATATAGTACCCGTCGTGCCAGATTCCGAATTTGGGATAATCGGGAATATCGTTGAAAGCATATTCCCAGCGAAACCAGGAGCCGGTGGGATCGGGGGTCTGCGAAACCGCGATCATCTGGTAAAACGGGCCATTCGGGTAATCGGGCAACGACAGCTGGCTGACCAGCCACCTGTCGGCATTTTTATCATACAGTACGATACCATCCCCGTTGCTTGAGTTATGGGGCATCCCGATCCAGATAAGCCCGGAATTAAAGGGGCCAAGCAGCTTTGCCCCCGATTTGTCATAGATGGTACTGATAAAATTGACAATCTGGAAATAGTGGCCGGGCCCTGCCGCCCCGCATGCATCGGGCGGTACAACGAAACTGATATTCGGCGACCCTTCAAAATTCTGTAAAATCGAGTCGCCCGTCTTTAACCCGGAGGTTTTCTGGGTGACCTGATCGGAGAAGGGCAGCTGTGCCTGGGGATGGCCTGCCGGCCAGAAATAGTTTTTAACCACCCCGTCCTTCCAGCTCTGGTCAGATTTTTTCAAAACCCTGTCACAAACTGACCTCAATGGCGGAGACACATCGAAATAGGAGGCAACAGAAACCATGGGTTGCCCCGGTTGCTGGGCTGTGGCAACCCCGGGAATGAGGAACAGCAGGAGAATAAAGCGCAGGAGATTTCGTATCATTTTCTATGGTATCTGCCCTGTTCTTTACAAATTTACACATATTTCGTGATTTCAATGTAAGGCCGGGTTACTTGCTTTTAATGACCCGCTTGGTACTAACCGTACCATCGTTTGCAATACACTCTAGAATGTAAATCCCATCAGGAAGCCCGGAGATGTTGACTATTTCTTTTCCGGCACCGGAACAGGATTGTTCGGGACACGGGTTGCCAAGCATATTATAAAGCCTGATGCGATCAATGCCTCCCGGAAAATCCACGTGAATAAGCTGGCTGGCGGGAACCGGATAAATATGCACGGCGTTCTGCCGCAGATCAGTGATGCCCGTTTCAGGGATTCCAACGCCGGTAAGAGGGACGAAGTGCGCCCCTGTTGCAGTCCCGATCGATACAGAAGCCTGGTGACTGCCTGCAGCAACCGGTGCAAATGCAACTGAGACATTCATGGAGTCTCCGGCTGCAATCGACTTCGGATAGGCATTGTTATCCTGAAGGATGAAGCGGTTGGCCTCGGACCCGGTTAAGGATATGGAGTTTATCACCAAGTTGCCCGACCCTGTGTTGAAGATATAAACAGGTACTGGGGCCGACTGGGTTCCCGCCTGTACCTGGCCAAAATCAATATTTGCAGGGGAGACATTAAACACGGAAAGGTCGTCGATGAATTCCATGATGAAGGTCTCCGCCTGGCCCTGGGGATTTTTCCCGGCACCGATCACCTTTTTGCCGTTCTCCGAAGCATCGTTGATGCTGTAGAAGGTCCACAACTGGGCATCGGGAAGCCCCCTTGCTTCGGCATAATCGTTGAATGTTTCCATGGTTCCCCACGGTTCACGGACAAAGGCTCTTCGCGCTGTGGGTAAAGGGTTGAAGTTTGTCCCGATATAGCCGAATACAGTTCCGTCGTTGGTTACCGCTGTAGGGTTCAGGCTGCCGGTCATCAGGGTGTTCGGAAAGGTAACAGTACCTGTCGGAGACCAGCGGAATCCGTCACTGCCTGCATACCCGGTTGCATAGTTCCCCGACGGGCTTACCCCAAAGGTTTCCCCGGGTGTGCCATTATTGATAAAAACAGCCTGGCCGCCATACCACACCACGGGTGTACGTGAGGTTGCAGCTACTTCAGCCCAGCCGATCACCACAGTGCCGTTTGCACTGATACCCGTAGCACGTGAACCAAGCCCGACACCACTTCCAATCATCACGTATCCCCCTGCCTGTGTCCATGAATAGGCACTGTAGGATGCTGCCGATAACCATTGCATACCCACAATCGTGGTCCCGTCGGAGGTGATGTCCTCGCCGCTGTTGTAATTATTGGTGGTTGCCTGCGGCACTACCGGGTTCATCCCCAAAAAGGTAAATTGCTGGCTTGCCGGGTTCCAGATTCCTGCGGTTTCAACCGGGCTACCGTTGTAAAGAACCGAAGGGTTTGTATAAGTTCCGGAGACCATGCCCGACTCGGCAACACCATATACCGAGCCTGCGACCTGGACCAACCCGGTCGAAGGCGACCAGAAATACCCCGCCCCGCCGAAATAGGAGCCTGCCACATAATCACCGTTAAGTGAAATACTGGAAGGATATGTATATGAAGTGGCAATCACGGTGACCACCGCACTCAATGCTGAACCGGGGCTGTTTTGTGCGGATGCAGCAGTTCCGCAGGCTGCAATAAGAGCCGTCATGACTGCCTGGAGAATCCGTAAGCCTGTTTTTCTCATAAACCGATGTATGGTAAGGTTGATTTGCAAGTTGAATTACCGGTCAAAGATACGGAAATAGGATGTTTTAACAAATTGCCGTACACTGTAGGCTGGCATCCATCGGTTCGGTTAACCGGTTCGGAATAAGCCTGTTCAACCGGCATGCCACACCGGAAATTTCTTGTAAACCAAACTCCCTCGAATAATAAGCGGTATAATTACGATCTGTCATTTTCATTAACTTACTGCTGATTTTCGGTGAGAGGGTTTGAAATTGTATTTCCCCGGTTTAATCACCGGATTCCAGGTTATAAGATAGTAATTTGTGGTTTATCCGTTTGGCTGATTACCTGGTGTTTATATATTTTTGTTACAATCAGCAGGTTTTTTAAAATCAATATTATTTCTTGTAATTTCTGATTACTTTTGATAACAGGAACTCTTAATCATGATCCGGATTAGAATTTTGGTTATCCTGTTTATTATCTCATTCCAGGGATATTCACAATGGTCCAGGACCAACGGACCGGAAGGGGGCAGGATATTCTCGCTCCAGGCGGATAGTACACGGTACTTTGCCGGTTCCTCCAACGGGCTTTGGATTGCTGATATCCGGGAGGGCCTCTGGAGACAGGCAAACGGCGGGATTCCCCAGGCTAAAATCCTGGCATTGATGGTTTCCGGATCTTCTGTGTGGGCCGGAACCGGCGATTCAGGGGTTTACAGGTCGGCCAATGGCGGCACTGCATGGGTGCAGGCAAACACCGGCCTCACAAACCATATTGTAAAAGCACTTTTGGTCAGTCAACCGACACTTTTTGCAGGTACAGGGGGAGGGCTCTTTTCTTCAGCCGACGGTGGTGACCATTGGAGTGCCATTGGCGGGAGTATAGCCGGCAGGAACATTACCGTGCTGGCAGATGCAGGATCGCTGTTGACCGCAGGTACATACGGTGACGGCATATTCATCTCCAATGATCATGGTGTATCCTGGCAGAAGCGCAATTCAGGTTTGCCCGACCTGTTCATCCTGGCCCTTGCCAGCGGGAATAATATGCTGTTCGCCGGCACCGAAGGCGGCAAGGTGTTTGGTTCTTCCGACAACGGCAACAGCTGGCAGGTTGCATCCAACGGGTTGCCTTTGGCAATGCCGGTAAATTCGTTAACTTTCAGCGGACCGGCACTTTATGCAGGAACAGGCGGGCAGGGTGTCTACCGGTCGACGGATAACGGCCAGTCATGGACGGCAGTGAATTCCTTCCTGGCAAATACAATCATTAATTCAGTATCAGTAGCCGGAAACGCAATACTGGCAGGTACAGGCGGCGGAGGTGCTTATCTTTCGTACGACCAGGGCGACTCCTGGCTTCCCATGAACAACGGGTTAATCGCCTCAAACGTTAAGGTCCAGGCTGGTAAAGGAACATCCCTGATGGCCGGGACCGACGGGGCCGGATTCTTTGTTTCAGGTGACAATGGCCACAACTGGGCATCGCGGAGCAATAACATGTCGAACCTGTTTATTTCTGCCATCCTGCCAATCGGTAACAAAATCATTGCAGGTACTTCAGGTGGAGGCGCGTATATCACGGACAACATTGGGGGGAACTGGACCCCGGCGGGAAACGGGTTGGCAAATCCCTACATCTCCTCCCTGTGTTCGTCGGGGAGCTATTTGTTTGCAGGAAGTTCGGGTTCCGGCGTATTTGTCTCCGCCGATACAGGCGTGACCTGGAGTGCAGCATCTTCCGGTATTACCGACCCTGTTGTAACCTCCCTGGCTGTATGCAGTCAGAAGATTTATGCGGGGACGCAGAATTCGGGGGTATTCGCCTCCTCCGACCTGGGGGATTCCTGGACTAAGGTGAATACGGGTCTTACGAACCAGTCGGTTACAATGATGGCAGGCCAGGGAGATATACTTTTTGCCG
>JBAXFZ010000203.1:0-7634 GCA_037139685.1 Bacteroidota bacterium | reverse complement strand
GCGTCATCAATGGCGCCGGAATCCAGCAGGTCGGCATTCACCCATTGAATTTTCGCAGCCAGTTCATCCGGGTTTTCTGCATAATAGGAAAATACTTTGCGGACCATGGCCGTGTCGCTGCTTTCGCGTTTGATAGCCCTTACCTCTTTTCCAGCCCTGACAAGGTCGAGAAGCAGGTGGGACCCCAAAAGTCCTGTGCCACCGGTGAGTAAAATCATAGTTGAAGTTTTTGGAAAGCAAAGATATGTAAAAACGCAGACAGGGCCGGCCCCCCGTTGAACTTCGACAAATTTGCGACAGGCTGCAGGACCCTCGGTGAAGCAGGGGCATTTCAACCAACCTCAATTTTCATCCCCTCCCCCGGAAATTCTGACTAATTTTACACCATCCTTTATTCATCGCAAATATTCCATCAGATGTTGATTAAAAAGACGCTGTTTTTCCTGGCGGTTTGCCTGCTCTTCTCATGCAGCAAGAGCAGCCAGGATACACCAACGACTCCGACCACGGTAACGCAGGCTCCGGCAGACCCCCGCAGTACGGAACCCCGTTTGCGGGTGTCCCCGACAGGCAGGATGCCTGCATATACCAGGTAAACATGCGCGCCTTCAGCCAGCAGGGAAATTTTGCCGGGGTAACCGCAAGGCTCGATTCAATAAAGGCGCTGGGTATAAACGTAGTTTACCTGATGCCGGTCTACCCGGTCGGAACCGTGAATTCGGTAAATTCGCCCTACTGTGTGAAAAACAATAAAGCGGTAAACACGGAGTTCGGAAGCCTCTCTGACCTGCGTACACTGGTCGAGGCCGCCCATAACAGGAATATGTGCGTCATTCTTGACTGGGTTGCAAACCATACATCCTGGGACAATGGATGGATCACGAGCCACAAGGACTGGTACCTGCAGGATGCAAAAGGCAATATCCTCAGCCCCCCGGGAATGGGATGGAATGACGTTGCACAACTGAATTTCAACATTATTGCGATGCGCCTTGAAATGATCAGGGATATGAAATACTGGGTCTTTACCGCCAACGTGGATGGTTTCAGGTGCGACTACACCGATGGTCCTCCCATAGATTTCTGGAAACAGGCCATAGATTCCCTGAGGAATATCACGACACACAAATTGCTGATCATGGCCGAGGGAAACCGGGGAGCCAACTATTCCGCCGGATTTGATTTCAACTTCGGCTTCAGTTTTTACAGAGATTTAAAGACCATTTACGCCGGCAACGGCCCGGCCCTCCTTATTGACGACATGAACGGCAAAGAATATACAAATGCCTCGAACGGCCAGCAGATAGTCAGGTATACAACAAATCATGATGTGAATGGTTCAGACGGCACGCCTTTGGATTTGTTCGGAGGCAGGAAGGGCTCCATGGCTGCATTCGCAATTGTAGCATTGATGAAGAGTGTCCCGATGATTTACAACGGGCAGGAGGCAGGAACACCCTTCAGGCTTACCTTCCCGTTTACCGGTCAGAAAATCAACTGGTCACTCAACCCGGATATCACCGCTGAATACAAAAAGATCCTGGCCTTCAGGAACGGCAGCACTGCCATCAGGAGGGGAACCCTGCAGGCTTATGACAATGCCGATATCTGCGCCTTTACAAAGGAGTCAGCAGGGGAAAAAGTACTGGTCATTGCCAACCTCAGGAACAGTGCGATTAATTATATTTTGCCTGCCATCCTTGCAAACACAGCCTGGACGGATGTCTTAAATGGCGGCAATATAATACTCCCAACCCAGCTTTCGCTGGAACCATACACTTATATCATTGCAAAACAATAATTTTGCCGTTTCAAAGGGTATCAGAACCTGTTCAATGGAGCCAAGATTGGAATTTTTAAGCGAAAAAAAGCTTGTAGGAAAACACCTGAAGATGAGCCTCTCAAACAATCTCACTTTTGAACTCTGGTATGGTTTTATGACAAGAAGAAAAGAGATTGTAAACAACACGACTGGTGATCTTTTCTCCATGCAGGTTTATGATGCCGCTCCTGACTTTATGAATTTCAACGAGAATGCTCTCTTTGAGAAATGGGCAGCCACAGAGGTTACAGGCTTTGATTCAATTCCAGACGGTATGGAAGGTTATGTGCTGAAGGGAGGACTGTACGCAGTTTTCAACCACCGGGGTACTCCTGACACATTCCCGGAGACCCTCCGTTTCATATTCGGAACATGGCTTCCGGCATCAGGTTACACCCTGGACAACAGGGAACATTTTGAGATCCTGGGAGAAAAATATAAACGTGACGATCCTGGTTCTGAGGAGGAGGTCTGGATACCGTTGCAGCCCACCTGTTTGCTTAGGTAAAATGTTGTAAATTTACCCCTTCAATTTGAAGACCATGTGAATAATCAACCCGGAGTCCAGGGGAAAGTACCGCCTGGGAACATCATTACCAGCCCGGCAACGGAAACGGACTCCGGCAAACAATTTTCCGCCTGACCATGACAAAAATTTCAGCAGTCATTATCACCTTGAATGAACAGGTAAACATTGGAAGATGCCTTGAATCGCTCCGGGGCATTGCTGATGAAATCGTGGTGGTAGACTCGTTTTCAACCGACCGGACAAAGGAAATCTGCCTGCAGTATGGGACCCGTTTTCTTGAACATCCGTTTGCCAGCTATAATGAACAAAAGAATTTTGCCGTCAGGCAGGCCATTCATCCTCTTGTGCTTTCACTTGATGCCGACGAAATGCTTTCTCCCGAATTGCGGCAATCGATCCTGGAGGAGAAACAAAACCCGGTTTCCGACGGCTATTCAATAAACCGGTTAACCAATTACTGCGGCAAATGGATCAGGCATGCCTGGTACCCGGATGCCAAACTCAGGTTGTGGAATGTCACAAAAGGTCAATGGGACGAAAGTGTTATTCACGAAAAGGTGACCATGACTGCAGGAGCAACCATCGGCCATCTGAAGGGGGACCTTTACCATTACACATATTATTCGCTTGAAGGACATCTCAGCCAGCAGCATAAATATGCCTTCCTTTCCGCAAAGGCCCTGTTTGCATCAGGAAAAAGGAGCAGCCTTGTCAAAATTATTGTGAACCCTTTTCTGACATTCGTGAAACTCTATTTCCTGAAACAGGGATTTCGTGACGGGTATGAAGGATTCCTGGTTTCCAGGATATCTTCATTGACTGTCTTCATGAAATATATCTACCTGATGGATTTGCAACGGAAAAACAGGGAAGGGGGAGTTTAAGGGGTCTCCTGATTATCTCCCGGTCTTTATCCATATATTTCCGACCCTTCGTACAGGTACAGCCGAATTCCCACCAAACAAAAATCCAATACCCAATACAATGATCGAGCATATAGCGAAAACAAGCCGAAGCAGTAAAGAGAGATATCCGTTCTGCATTTTAATACCAACCTGGAACAACCTTGAATACCTGCAACTCTGCGTAAGAAGCATCCTGTCAAACTCGCATTTTGAAAACCAGGTCGTCCTCATTATTAACGAAGGCTCAGATAAAACACCCGAGTGGGTTGAAATGCAGGAGGAAATTGATTTTGTTCATGCCCGGCAAAACATTGGAATCTGCTACGGGCTCAACATTGCACGCTCGCTGGTTAAATCCGATTATGTTGTATATGTAAACGATGATATGTACCTGTTGCCGGACTGGGACCTGGCGCTTGACCGTGAAATAAAAAACATCGGCCATAAAAACTTCATGCTCTCGTGTACCATGATTGAACCGGATAACACCGGGAATCCATGTGTTGTGACCCGTGACTTCGGGCATGATATAAAGGATTTTGATGAAGAAGCCCTTTTAAAGGAATACCCCAGGTTGCAGATTCCCGACTGGTATGGCAGCACCTGGCCTCCAAATGTGGTTCATATCGATTTATGGGACCTGGTGGGCGGGTTAAGCATCGAATATAGCCCGGGGATGTACTCCGATCCCGATTTTTCGAGGAAACTCTATGAAGCCGGGGTCAGGTACTTCAAGGGGCTTGGCAACAGCTTCGCCTACCATTTCGGTTCAAAGTCAACCTTCAGGATTAAAAAAAACAGGGGGAGGAAAACCTTTCTGCTGAAATGGGGAATCTCCTCGAGGAGCTTTACCAGGGATTACCTGAAATCGGGGCAGCCTTTCATGGGACCTGTTATTATCCCTGAACCCGGCAAATTTGAGCGGATCAGGAACAGGATCAAACGGATCAGGAGCGCCTGGTAACCCGTTCCGAAACCCCTGTTTAAGCCGAAAGATCCCGGCAATCCTGAATTAAACAATCGCTGAATAACTGTTTTATGGTTTATTGCCCGTTGCCTGTTTGCTGATAACCTCAAACCCGATCGCGATTCGTTCGCCATTCTCATCCACCAGTGTAAGCCGGTGCCTGCCACATGCGGGCGACAGCGCCATCTGGTGAACCTGTATGGTTGTCCCTATGAAATGGTCGTCGAGATGCCAGTAAACCCTTATGGCGGCGTTCCGGTGTGCAACCTTGAAAACGCTGCTGCCTGGTTTTCCGTCAAGGTCAACAGGGATATAGAGAATACTGCCGTTTTTGGGATAAATGATATCCATGCTTTTACGATCGGAAGATGGGGTGCAACCTGGTTTGAAGGGTGGAAGAACCTTATAAAACGGATTCTTGTTCCGGAAATACCACTCCTGGACCGGCGGAAGCACAAACCAGGAAACGTGCTGCATGTTTTCAGGCGATTCGCAGTCGGAGTTGACCTGCCACTTCCCGCTTTTATCAAGATGAACCAGGTGATGGAACGGACAGGGGGCCGTTTTCAGCCCTTGCTTCTGCACCCATACCGTATCGGTAAATTCACAAAGTGAGGCGGCCCGGTAACCGCTGTAGCGGCACAGGGGAACCCGGGCCATTGCAGCGGCAGGTTGAGTGAACCAGGTTGTCGCGGGAAGTGCTTTAAAAATATCGAACAAAACGGGGGCGGCCATGCCAATGCCGGTAAGCCCGGGCCTCCCCTCCCCTGATGCGTTTCCGACCCATACGGCAACGACGTATTCGGGGGTGACGCCGATTGACCAGGCATCACGGTTCCCAAAGCTGGTACCCGTTTTCCATGCTATTTTGCCGGAGGAGGAGAACTGCTGCCACTGGAGCTCCTCGTCGGGACGGGCAACTTCCACCATGGCTTCAAAGGTCAGCCAGATGGAGCCTGCGTCGTACCAGGAGGTCTTGTCATGATAACCATTCCCGGCTGGTTCGTTTGATTTCACATAGCAGGGAGGGTGAAAATCCCCCCGGTTATATCCGTCATTGTTTTCAGTAAAATGGATCAGCGTGCGGGCCATGGATGCATAAATTCCTGCAAGGTCCCAGAGATTTGCCTCCGCCCCGCCAAGGATAAGCGCCAGCCCGTAGTGGTCGGCCGGTTTGCCCAGGGTTGTAATCCCGATTTTGCGCAGCAGGGAATAAAACTGCCCGTACCCGTAGCTCTGCAGCATTTTGACAGCAGGAATGTTCAGGGAGCGGGAAAGCGCCCGTTTTGCAGGTACTGCCCCGTCGTAGGTCAGGTTGTAGTTCTCGGGGATGAAGCCCCCGATCTGCACCGGGATATCAGGCACGAGTGTGTTGGGCAGCAGCAAACCGTCATTCAGCATGGCGGCATAGAGAAATGGCTTTAAAATGCTGCCGGTGCTGCGCGGGGCCATGACAAGGTCGACATCTCCGCCATGATCGGCAATGGTCGTGGCAGGCAGGTTACCTGCATAAGCCAGCACATTCCCGGTTTTCACCTCCAGCACCAGTGCCGCTGCATTGTGGATCTCATTTGCCCTGAATTGAATATTCCTGGCATTCAGGATCCCGGCAATTTTCTTTTGAAAGGAAAGATCGAGCGTGGTGTTGACCGTTGTCGCTTTATGTCGCTCCCTGACAGCGCGGTCGAGCAGGTGGGGCGTCCATTGCGGCAAAGAAAACGGCCTTGCCGGCAACTTTTCATCCCTGGCCAGTTCACAGGCAGCTGCATCGATCACCCCGTCGTTTAACAGCAGTCCCAGCAGGTAATTTCGTTTGGCCAGCAGCGACCGCTGGTTCCTTCCCGGGTAAATCATCCCCGGGCTGTTAGGAAGCACAGCGAGTGTTGCAGTTTCTGCCCATGAGAGATGTTGTGCATCGGTGCCGAAATACCGCCAGGCAGCTGCATCCAGCCCGACAACATTGCCTCCGAATGGAGCATGGGATGCATAAAGACGCAAAATGTCGCTCTTCGAACGGGTAAGTTCAAGCCTGAGGGCGAGCAGAATCTCCTTAAATTTTTCCCAAAGGGTGCGTCCCCTGTTCTTTCTTTCCAGCCTGATCACCTGCATGGTAATGGTACTGCCCCCGCTGACAACCTTTCCGTGCCGGAAATTGAGATAGGCCGCCCTGGCCAGGGAGACCGGGTTTACGCCCGGATGCCATGCAAAGTGACGGTCCTCATAAAGAATTATGGCCTTTCTGAATTTTTCGGGAACCTGTTCCGATTCAGGAAAGCGCCATTGCTGGTCGGCCGATATTTTTGCGCCAAGAAGGTTGCCGTTCCGGTCGAGCAGCACCGTTGACAGGGTATCGTCAAATAATGGCCGTGGCAGCCAGTACCAGAAGAGAAATGCCACCATCAGCAAGGCAAGGCAAAGCAGGTAGCTTTGAAGACTGAATCTCCCGATCCGGCTCCACTTCCGGTTCACTATTGTATCCCTCCCTCCGTTCTCACCTCTTCCGGTTTTCAACCTTTCGCCATACCTCATTTCGATGCCGGGGTTACCTCAACCCAGGAACCAGCGACCCTGGCACTGATGGAGTTATCGTACATGGCTTCGCAACGCGCGGCCGGCAGGTAAAACCGCCCGGAATAGGTTGCCATCAGCATCACCCGGAAAATTTTGGTTTGTGCTGGTTTAAGTTCAAAAAAGGTCGAAACCCGGTCATCGCGGACATCCTGGTAGTCGAATGAAGAGGCTGCTGTTGTAGCCTGCGCGAGGTCGCTGTTTCTGCTGTTGATCACCTCCCATCCCGACGGGAATACCTGCGACAGGGCCATTTGCCGGTATTCGCCCCTGAGCCCCGGGTTTGTAACGGTTACCTCCGCCATGAAGTTGGTTCCCTGCTGCAATGAACGTGGCTTTATCACATCGCCCTTCATCGATTTATAGACAACCGAAATTTTAAGGTTGCTGGCAGCCGAAGTGGTGTCCCCTGTGGCCGGGATCCCTGTCAGGACCAGCCGGGCATAGAGAATGTTCCTGCCTTTGTTGGTCACCTGCAAAACCCCTTTCTTAAAAGGCTGCACCTCGATTCTCCTTGTCAGTACCGGGCTCTTTGATTCAAGTTCATCCGGCTGATCCGAATTCAGCCGCAAGGAGGCCCGGATGCCGCTGCCAGCTGTATTCCCCGTAAATTTAGCGAGTGAGAGCAAGGCAAATGAGGTCTCCTGCGTGCTGTGCCATTCGTTTCCTGCAAGGGCAGCCGAGATCTCCCTGACCAGCGGCGCGGCCTTTGTCTTCATGTTCAACAGGCAAAGTGCCTCCACGATCATTGCTTTATCGCGAAGGCCGGAACCGTAGGAATACCATAGTTCACGGTAGGGCTTTACGGTTATGGAGGCCTGGCTGAGGAGCCGGAGGGCAACC
>JBAXFZ010000202.1:0-7682 GCA_037139685.1 Bacteroidota bacterium | reverse complement strand
GTCTTGATAATTTCTCAACAGGTCGTTTTGAAAACCTTCAGGATTTTTCCGGGAATAAGAACTTCAGCCTGATTCAAGAGGATATCAGGGACCTGGCAGCCTGCAAAAAAGCCGCGGATGGGGTTGATCTTATTCTCCACCAGGCTGCACTCGGTTCAGTACCCCGGTCGATTGTCGACCCTGTTACAACCAATGCAAACAATATTGACGGGTTCCTCAACATGCTTGTTGCTGCAAGGGATGCGAAAGTAAAACGGTTTGTATATGCTGCAAGTTCATCCACCTACGGAGATTCGGAAAATTTGCCAAAAGTAGAAGATCTAATCGGCAAACCCTTATCTCCTTATGCCGTGACAAAATATGTGAATGAACTCTATGCACATGTTTTCATGTTGAACTACGACCTTGACACGATCGGGTTGCGTTATTTTAATGTTTACGGACGCCGGCAGGATCCTGAAGGCGCCTATGCCGCAGTAATCCCAAAATTCACCATGAAGCTCATGGCACATGAGTCCCCCCTGATCCATGGAGACGGGACGCATTCACGGGATTTCACCTATATCGACAATGTCATTCAGATGAATCACCTGGCTGCGGGTTCAACCAATCCGGACGCTGCAGGACAGATTTTCAACACTGCAGTCGGGGAGCGGAACGATTTGAATATGCTTGTGAAATACCTGAAACAATTTCTTATCCCTTATGACACAGGTATTGGAGATGTTGAAATCCACTATGGCCCTGACCGGAAAGGAGACATCCCGCATTCGCTCGCTTCTGTTGAAAAGGCAAAAGCAATCCTGGGTTATCAACCCGGGGAGAATCTTGAACAAGGGCTTAAACAGGCCGTAGAATGGTATTGGAAAAATCTGAGGAAATAATACAAATAACATATTTATCTACAAGAATACCTCCAGTCATATGATCGCCTTGCCCGTTCCAAAGAACCTGATTCGTCCTGCAATTATTGATATTGTAGCG
Source organism: Bacteroidota bacterium (assembly GCA_037139685.1). Taxonomy (GTDB): domain Bacteria; phylum Bacteroidota; class Bacteroidia; order Bacteroidales; family FEN-979; genus CAIVAT01. The sequence goes on along the minus strand of JBAXFZ010000202.1, from coordinate 6,698 downwards.
CTTTTACTAATTTATCTTGCCCCAACAGTATCACACTTCTCTTCGGTTCCGCTATATATGATTGAACCTATGCGTCTCGTGCTGATACTTGCAATTGTTCACACTTCAAAACAAAACGCCCTGCTGCTGGCTTTCACATTGCCATTTTTCTCATTCCTTGTTTCCGGGCATCCCCAGGTTGTTAAAGCCATGATCATATCGGCAGAACTTATTATCAATGTGCTGATTTTCTACAAATTGGCAGAAAGGATTAACATCCGGTTCCTGTCAATGTTGCTTGCCATTCTGTTTAGCAAAATAATTTGTTACCTTCTTTACTGGGCCATCTTTTCATGGAGTTTTGTGATCGGTGAATCAGAGCCGGTATTTCTTTTGGCTCAGGGAATAACAACTATGCTTTTCAGCATTTATCCTCTGCTCATTAAGATTACAAAAAAGAACAGCGGTTAACCGGTTATTACTGTTTCCTAATTTTGACCTTACATATCCAGGCAATGAATTCATCCAAAACTGCTCTCATAACAGGTATCACTGGCCAGGATGGCGCTTATCTGGCTGAATTTCTACTGAAAAAGGACTATATTGTTCATGGATTAAAAAGAAGATCCTCACTTTTTAATACCGAACGGATTGATCATCTCTACCAGGATCCGCATACACAGAATCAAAACCTTTTTCTGCATTACGGAGACCTCACCGACTCCATGAACATCACCAGGATTATCCAGGAAACACAACCGGATGAGATTTATAATCTGGCGGCCATGAGCCACGTGATGGTTAGTTTTGACACCCCTGAATATACGGCAAATGCCGACGGGACAGGGACCCTTAGGGTACTCGAAGCCATCAGGCTCCTGGGGTTAGTTGACAAAACCAGGATCTACCAAGCTTCTACCTCTGAACTCTATGGCAAAGTCCAGGAAATTCCACAGACGGAGAAAACCCCGTTTTACCCAAGAAGTCCATACGGTGTAGCAAAGCTTTATGCCTATTGGATCACTGTAAACTACCGTGAGGCCTATAACCTTTTTGCCTGCAACGGAATCCTGTTTAACCACGAATCGCCTATCCGCGGGGAAACCTTTGTTACACGAAAGATCACGAGGGCTGTGGCAAGGATAGCCCTGGGGCTCCAGGACAAGCTCTATATGGGAAATCTCTCATCCCAGCGCGACTGGGGACATGCCAAGGATTATATAAAAGCCATGTGGCTGATCCTGCAGCATGACATTCCGGATGATTATGTGATCGCAACCGGGGTCACCACGCCAGTAAGGGAATTCATCAGGAAGGCCTTCATGGAACTTGGCCTTAGGGTGGATTTCTCAGGTGACGGCATTAAAGAAAAGGGGACGATCACAGCCAGCGAAAAAACCGAATTTAAACAACTTATAGGGAAGGAAGTGGTGGCCATTGATCCAAGATATTTCAGGCCTACCGAAGTTGATGTCCTTGTCGGAGATGCCACAAAAGCAAGAACCGTATTGAACTGGAAGCCTCAGTATAACCTGGATGACCTGGTTAAAGAGATGGTAGCCTCCGACTTCAGGTTGATGCAGAAAGAAAAATTATTACAGAAACACGGATTCAACACCCTTAATTATTTCGAATAATGGTTCAAAATTCGAAGATATATATCGCCGGTCACACCGGCATGGTTGGATCAGCCATAAGCCGACGGCTGCGTAATAAAGGTTATTCAAATGTAATTGGCCGATCAATAGAGGAACTAGACCTGACCGACCAAAAGGCTGTGGCAAACTTTTTCGAAGCAGAACGCCCTGACTGTGTAGTCCTGGCCGCAGCCAAAGTTGGCGGGATAATGGCCAACAATACATACCGTGCACAGTTCCTCTATGAAAACCTGATGATTGAAGCAAATATCATACATCAGGCCTACCTGAATAAAGTTAAAAAATTGCTTTTTTTAGGCAGTTCCTGCATCTATCCTAGGAACGCCCCTCAACCATTGAGGGAGGAGTACCTGCTTACCAGCGAGTTGGAACAAACAAACGAACCCTATGCCATCGCCAAGATTGCAGGCATAAAACTTTGTGAAAGCTATTACCGTCAATACGGATGCAATTTCATTTCGGTCATGCCAACCAATTTATACGGTCCAAACGACAACTACAACCTTGAAACATCACATGTCCTCCCAGCAATAATCAGGAAGATGCACCTGGCCAGATGTCTTGAAACCACGGACTGGGCAGGTATCCGGGCAGACTTTGCTAAACGTCCCATTGAGGGAAACGCAGGTGCCACTTCCAAACAGGAGATCCTCGAAATCCTTAAAAAATATGGGATAACCATCGAACCGGGTCTCAATCCTGACATTCCCGGCCCTGATCAGGTATCCCATGTCACACTGACACTGTGGGGTACAGGGCAGGTGTACCGCGAATTCATGCATGTTGAAGACATGGCCGCTGCATGTGTAAACGTAATAGAAGAAATGAATGTGTCAGACCTGGTATCGTTGCAAAAGGCACGGGGCTCAGCGACCGGATCACATATTACATTTCTCAACATTGGGACAGGCGTGGACCAAACAATTGCAGATATTGCATGCCAGATCAAATCCATTGTTGGATTTGCCGGAAATATCAGTTGGGACAGCTCCAAACCCGATGGCACACTCAAAAAACTGATGGATGTTGCCATTCTTAAGGACCTGGGCTGGAACCCATCTTTTTCGTTATCTGAAGGGCTCGTTTCAGTTTACTCCGAATATGTCAACCCAAAGCAGATATTGCAGTAAAACCATCATGGCAAACGCAATAACAACCATTTGAAAGTTCAAACAACAACAACCAAAAGTTCAAATTATGTTTACTAACAGAACATTACTGATAACAGGTGGAACCGGGTCGTTCGGAAACGCGGTTCTCAATCGATTTTTAGATACAAACATCAAAGAAATCAGGATTTTTTCGCGTGACGAGAAAAAACAGGATGATATGCGGCAACTGTACCGCAATGACAAGATAAAATATTATATTGGCGATACTCGAGACAAACGGAGCCTCGATGCGGCCATGCGCGATGTCGACTATGTTTTCCAGGCAGCTGCTCTTAAACAGGTACCATCATGTGAGTTCTTCCCCATGGAGGCGGTTCGCACAAATGTCATGGGTTGTGAAAATGTGCTTGACAGCGCACTGGAACATGCTGTGAAAAATGTCATCGTATTAAGCACCGACAAGGCTGTTTATCCTATAAACGCCATGGGAATGTCGAAAGCGCTCTCCGAAAAAGTGATGGTTGCTAAAAGCCGCAATCTGAATGGCAGTGGCACCACCTTCTGCGGCACGCGATACGGAAATGTCATGGCCTCAAGAGGTTCCGTGATCCCATTGTTTATTGACCAGCTCAAAAAAGGAGCCCCGCTTACCATCACCGATCCTCACATGACACGGTTTATGATGACTCTCGAAGATGCAGTCACACTGGTATTATTTGCATTCGAACACGGAGAAAACGGGGATATTTTTGTGCAGAAAGCTCCTGCAGCAACAATTGAAGTACTTGTCAAAGCCTTGATGGAACTGTATAATTCAAAAAGTGAAATAAAGATAATCGGCACACGGCACGGTGAGAAACTCTATGAAACACTTGTAAACCGGGAAGAAATGGCCAAGGCATCAGATGTGGGTGATTATTTCCGGATTCCTGCCGACAACAGGGACCTGAACTATGGAAAGTTTTTTACAGAGGGAGAATCCAAGGTATCTGAAGTGGACGACTATACATCACACAACACCGAAAGTCTCGATGTTGAAGGCACGAAAACATTATTGCTAAAGCTGGAGATAATTAAGACTGACCTCGGCTTAAGTTAAAAGACCCTGTTTATGATAAAAATCGGCATTACAGGCCAGGCAGGCTTTGTCGGGACACACCTCTATAACACCCTGCATCTGCACACGGGGAAATACGCCAGCATCCCCTTCGAGGACGAGTTTTTCAGGGACAAAATTCAACTTGAATCCTTCGTCAGCGAGTGTGACATAATTGTTCACCTTGCAGCCATGAACCGCCACAACGATCCGGAAGTGATCTATCAAACAAATATCGGGCTGGTCACTCAACTGATTGAAGCCATGGAGAAGACAAATTCGACTCCTCATGTCTTATTCTCCTCCTCTACGCAGGAAGAACGAGACAACCATTATGGCAGGTCAAAACGTGAAGGTCGCGACCTGTTGGAAAAATGGGCCTTCCGAAACAATGCAAGGTTAACCTGTCTGGTAATCCCTAATGTTTTCGGACCTTTCGGCAACCCATACTACAACTCGGTCATAGCAACCTTTTGCCACCAGCTTACCCACAATGAAATTCCCAAAATTGTAACTGATGGCGAAATTAAACTCATCTATGTAGCAGAGCTGGTGGGGGAAATTGTCGAACGTATTGATCGAATGCAACGGTTGCCTGCAGGTGAACCGGCCATTGAAGTTATCCAGGTACCTCATACCTCCCGGATTTTTGTTTCGGAACTGCTTGCATTGCTGCAGGATATCAAATCCAATTACTTCGAAAAGGGTGAGATCCCTGCCCTCGGCAACCTGTTTAATTTGAATCTATTCAACACCTTCCTCACCTATATCGACCATGCGGCGTTCTTCCCTTTCAAACTGAAATTAAATACAGATCAGCGTGGAAGTTTTATAGAAACGATTAAACTAAATAGTGGGGGGCAGGTTTCATTCTCGACAACCGTTCCCGGGATAACCCGCGGGAACCATTACCACACAAGGAAAGCCGAACGGTTTGCTGTAATTAAAGGGAAAGCATTGATCCAACTCAGACGTATCGGGACAGACAAAGTGCTTAATTTCAAATTATCAGGCGATCAGCCGGCATTTGTTGACATGCCGGTGTGGTTTACCCATAACATTACCAATATCGGCAACGAAGAACTTTATACCATTTTTTGGATAAATGAACATTATAACCCCCTGGATGGTGATACCTTTTTTGAAACTGTATAGGTCTCAGGCATTGAATATTCAATAACGGCAGTTAACGGGGAATCCCGTTGGTTAAATAAAGAGGTAATTACTTTTTCAGGATAGTTAACACGGCAAATCAATCTTATGAACAAACTAAAACTCGTTACAATTATCGGCACACGACCTGAAATAATACGGCTTTCTGCAGTGATAAAAGCATGCGACCGATATTTCAATCATATCTTGGTGCATACTGGTCAAAACTGGGATTACTCCCTGAACCAGATTTTTTTTGAAGATCTGGGTCTTCGTGCCCCGGATCACTACCTCGAAAGTGTAGGCAGCAACCTTGGAGAAACCATGGGAAATATCATTGCCAAATCATACGACATACTGCTCCGTGAAAAACCGGATGCAATGCTTATACTTGGTGACACGAACTCAGCCCTTTCAGCAATTTCAGCCAAACGCCTGAAAATCCCCATATTCCATATGGAGGCAGGCAATCGTTGCTTCGACCAGAATGTACCTGAAGAGATTAACCGCAAAATCGTCGATCATATTTCCGACATCAACCTTCCCTACACTGAACATTCACGCAGGTACCTGCTTTCAGAGGGATTCCGCAAAGAACATATCTTCGTAACCGGCTCCCCCATGACTGAGGTATTGCAGCAGCATAAGGCAGCCATAGCAAAATCGGATGTACTCAGCACCCTCAAACTGGAACCATACAACTACATACTCGTTTCAGCCCACAGGGAAGAAAACATTGATATTGAGCAGAATTTTATGAGCCTGATGACCGCTATTAATACAATTGCAGAACGTTACAAAATGCCCTTGATATACTCAACCCATCCGCGGAGCATGAAATTCATCGAACAGCGAAAATTCACCTTCCACCGGCTTGTACAGAACCTCCAACCCTTCGGCTTCCTCGACTACAACAAACTCCAGATGAACGCCTACTGCGTACTTTCCGACAGCGGAACTTTATCGGAAGAGAGCGCCATGCTGGGCTTTGCAGGGGTTTTGTTACGGACATCCACCGAACGGCCCGAAGTTCTCGATAAGGGAACAGTTGTGATAGGCGGCATCAGGGGAAACGACATTGAACAGTCTATCGATCTGGCTTTGGCAATGAAGGAAAACAACGAACCAACAGCTGCCATCCCCGACTATACCGATGCCAATGTGTCTGTCAAGGTTGTCAAAATCATCCAGAGTTTCACAAAAATTGTGGATAAAGTAGTATGGGGGAAAAACGGGGATTAGCAGACTGAGGTGAACCGCTTCTTTATCCCTCCGATAGAACATCATCCATTAAGAAAACAATAAAAACAGAGTTACAAGCCGGATAACCCGGTTAAACAGTTTTGGAAAATAAATGATCTTCAACTCCGTCTCCTACCTCTTCTTTCTATCTGCCGCTGTTACAGGTTACTATATTTTACCGGGCCGTTTGAGGTGGATTTTTCTTGTACTGGCAAGCGTGGCTTTCTATTTATCCTTTATTCCTGTCTTTTTCGCATTGATTGGCATTCTGGTGATCGGGAATTATTTTGGGGGGAGATGGATTTCCAGGGCAAATGAACAAAGCGGCGGGACTAAGGCATTGACCCTTATTATCATTTTAAATATCCTGGTATTAGTTTTATTTAAGTATTTCAACTTTTTCTTCGATATTGTCCCAAACTTAGTTGAAATATAGGTTAAAAAGGAAGGACCAGACAT
>JBAXFZ010000201.1:0-7693 GCA_037139685.1 Bacteroidota bacterium | reverse complement strand
GGGAACAATCCGTTCAACCGTATCTTTCAATGCTTCCGTTCCGGGAATATCTTTCGGGTCCAGGTCGCGATACCGATGGTCGAAACGGGGATGACGCGGGTCGTCCATGTCAAGCGCCGGTGGGCGAACGTCATAACTCCTGCGCCAGATCAACACCTGCTCATCACCGTATTTTTCAGCCATTTCCGACTTGTTCAATCCCTGCAGCACGCCATAATGTTTTTCATTCAACCGCCAGCTTTTTTCAACAGGGATCCACTGAAGATCCATTTGCTCCAGTACAAGCCATAACGTGCGGAGGGCGCGCGTAAGATAGCTGGTATAAGCAACTTTAAATTCAAAGCCCTCTTTTTTCAGAACCTTGCCTGCCTCAATGGCCTCTTTGATGCCACGTTCAGATAATTCAACATCTGTCCAGCCTGTAAACCGGTTTTCCTTGTTCCAGGTGCTTTCACCATGGCGTATCAATACGAGTTTATTCATCTGTCTGGATTTTTCATTGCCGGGCAAAAATACAAAAATGTCTCTATTTTTCCTACCTTTGTCACTCCTCAACTCCATGATTCATGAACAGCTATAAAAAAATCAACAACTTGCTCGGCTGGGCTGTGTTTGTCATTGCCTCCATAGTCTATATTCTGACATCAGAACCCACTATGAGTTACTGGGATTGCGGTGAATATATTTCTACCGCCTTCAAACTTGAAGTTGGTCATCCGCCGGGGGCCCCGCTGTTCCAGATGATCGGGAGATTCTTTTCACTTTTTGCATTCGGCAATGTGACCCATGTAGCCAGGATGGTCAATACCATGTCGGCATTGTCGAGCGGCTTTACCATACTGTTCCTCTTCTGGACCATCACCATGATCGCTAAAAAGATCATCCTGCGCCAGGGTGAAATGACCAGACATAACTTGTATACCATCATGGCTGCCGGCCTGGTTGGTTCGCTTGCCTATACCTTCACCGATTCCTTCTGGTTCTCGGCTGTCGAAGGGGAGGTTTATGCCATGTCGTCATTCTTTACCGCCATCGTGGTTTGGGCCATATTCAAATGGGAGGAAGATGCAAACAACAGGCATGCCTATCGCTGGCTGATCCTGATCGCTTACCTGATGGGCCTCTCCATCGGCGTCCACCTGCTCAACCTGCTGGCAATCCCCGCCATCACCTTTGTCTATTATTTTAAAAAATACCCGAAACCGGGCTGGGCAGGTATGGCCATAACCGCCGTGCTTTCCATCGTGATCCTGGCCATCGTCATGTATCTTATCATCCCCTGGATCATCAAGCTCGCCGGCCTTTTTGAACTTTTCTTCGTCAATTCGGTTGGGCTGCCCTTTAATTTCGGAACGATCATCTATGGCCTGCTCCTCCTGGGGCTGGTCATCTGGGGACTTTATTATACCCGTAAGAAGGACAAACCGGTGTGGAACACCATCATCCTCGCCTTTACCTTTATCGTGATCGGATACTCCTCCTTCCTGATGCTGGTCATCCGCAGCAATGCAGATACCCCAATCGATGAAAACAATCCTGAGAATGCCATGTACCTGCTGGCTTACCTGAACCGTGAGCAGTACGGCGACTGGCCGCTCCTGTCGGGGCAATACTACAACGCCCCCGTGGTTGACCGTACCGATGGCAACCCGGTTTATGTGAAGGATGTGAAATCGGGAAAATATATCATAACAGATAAACGCGAACATGTCATCCCCGTATTCGACAGCCGCTTTACCACAATCTTCCCGCGTATGTGGGACCAGTCGGAATCTCGTTTCGAGGCTGAATATATCCGCTGGGGCCATGTAAAGGGAGTCCCCATTGAACTCCAGTCGGGTGAGCGTGCCGAAACCCGGAATGTGCCGACCTTTTCTGAAAACCTTACCTTTTTCTGGAATTACCAGCTGGTTCACATGTATTACCGCTATTTCATGTGGAATTTCGTGGGAAAACAAAGTGATTTGCAGGGATTGGGCAATAAAATCGATGGAAACTGGAAAAGCGGCATTGCCTTCATCGACAGGATTCGCCTTGGGCCGCAGGATATTCCTGAAAGCCGCAAAAACAAGGGAGACAACAGCTTTTATTTCCTGCCATTGCTGCTGGGGCTGATCGGAGTTTATTTCTCGGTGAAAAATGATAAACAAAATGCCTGGGTGATCTTCCTGCTCTTCCTGATGACAGGAGTTGCCATCGTTCTTTACCTCAATTCCCATTCACCGCAGCCCCGTGAACGCGATTATTCCTTTGCCGGCTCCTTCTACGCCTTTGCCATGTGGATCGGGCTGGGAATCATCCAGCTCGCCAGGTGGCTTGAAAAGTACAGTGGAAAAAACATAGCCCTCGCCCTGTCGGTGATCTTCGGGCTGTGTGTGGTTTCGGTAATGGCGCAGCAGGGATGGGATGACCATGACCGGTCGGGCCGCTACACCTCGCTGGCTGTGGCCGAAAATTACCTGAATTCCTGTGGCCCGAATGCGATCCTTTTCACCAACGGCGACAATGATACATTCCCCCTGTGGTATGCCCAGGAGGTGGAGGGAATCCGCACCGATGTTCGTGTGGTGAACCTCAGCCTGCTCAACACCGAGTGGTATATCGACCAGATGAAACGCAAAGCCTACAACTCCGAACCGGTTCCCTTCTCCCTTACAAAAGAGAAATACCGCCAGGGAACCCATGATGTAACTTACCTTGTTGAGGATGAGGGGATCAAAAACACCTATGTGGATGTTAAAACGCTGTTTGACATAATTACCCAGGACGATTCAAAGTTGAAGATGAACACATCGCAGATCGGGATGGTTGATTTTTTCCCAACCAAAAAGTTCATGGTAACCTATGATCCGGCAACCATCCTGAAAACGGGAACAATCCCCCGCGGACTCGAGAACAGGCTGGATACCATCAGGTGGGAGATCAAGGGCCAGGCCGTCGAAAAAGCCAACCTGATGATCATGGACCTCCTGGCCACAAACAACTGGAAACGCCCTGTTTATTTCGTGATGACCACCGGTGCCGATACCTACATCGGACTCGACAAATATTTCCACCTTGAAGGGCTTGCTTACCAGCTGCTCCCTGTGAAGGCCAGGGGGACCGACGGACAGGTAGGAGAGGTGAACACCGGTGTGATGTACGACAATGTGATGAATAAATTCAAATGGGGGAACATGAACAAACCGGGGGTTTATATTGATGAGACCAATGCCCGCATGGTGATGAATTTCCGTGGTCTTTTCGGCCGGCTTGCCGATGCGCTGATACAGGAGGGGAAACCCGATTCGGCCAGGCGGGTCATCGACAGGTGTTTCGAGGTGCTGCCGGAGACTGCTGTTAGCTACGATTTCTTCACGGTTCCTCTCATCGACGGGTACTACAAAGCAGGGGAGACTGCAAAGGGAAATGCCATTACCGCCAAACTCTCAAAAAACATGTCCGCGCAGCTGGCCTACTACTTTTCATTTCCCAATGAAGACCTGAAATCAATGGATATGAGTATCCAGGAATGTATATATACGTTACAAAGGCTTGGCGTCGCCCTTAAAGAGGCGAAACAGGATAAACTGGCAACAGGAACCGAGGCGCTGATGAAGAAATATTACGATCTCTACGTTGAAAAGGTTTATCAACCGCCCACTCAATGAGTTCTGTCAGCCCGCCGTTTTTTTACAGGTGGTTAAGCCCTGAATACCTTGTATGTGACATGCCTGCCGCAGAAAAGGTGATCTACATCACCTTTGACGATGGCCCGATCCCGGGGGCAACCCCCGATGTTATTGCCATTCTGAAGAGGTACAAAGCTACTGCCACCTTCTTCATGGTTGGAGATAACGTTAGAAAATATCCCGACCTTTTCACACGGGTTAAAGATGAAGGACATGCCATCGGGAATCATACCTTTCATCACCTGAACGGATGGACAACCTCGCCGGGGGCTTACCTGGAGGATGTCAGGCGTTGCAATGAACTAACCGGCACGAGGTTGTTCAGGCCGCCATATGGCCGCTTCACGCCTTCACAGTATTTTCTCCTTCGGAAGGATTACCGCTTCATCCTCTGGTCGGTGCTCACCAACGATTTCAACCGGAACACCACCGCGGAACAATGCCTTAAAAATGCCATTGACTTTACCCGCGACGGCTCGGTGGTCGTTTTTCACGACCACCTGAAATCAATTGATAAGGTTCGGTTTGCATTGCCACGGTTCATCGAACATTGGAGTGCCCTGGGCTACCGGTTTGAGGGAATTCAGGAGCCACGGCACGATGACAGGAGATGACTTGCATTTACAGCGCTCCTTCGTCGGCGAAGCTGTAATAGCTGTCCTCCCCGATGATCAGGTGGTCGAGCACCTCCACATCGAGGAGGGCGCCGGCATCACAGATTTTTTTTGTAATACGGATGTCCGCCTCGCTGGGCGTAACAACCCCCGAAGGGTGGTTATGACCCAGGATAATCGAGGTGGCATGATGGTCGAGACTGATCTTGAAAATTTTCTTGGGATCAACCACTGTCCCTGAAATGCCGCCTTCACTGATGTTGCATTTCTGCAGGACTTTGTTGGCTTTGTTCAGCAGGATGATCCAGAATTCCTCGTAGGGGCGGTCGCCCATGGTACTCCTGAAGATTTCGTAAGCATCCCTGCTCCGGGATATCTTCCCGCGCCTTAACGCCTCCGATTCATTTCTCCTGCGCCCAAGCTCAAGGGCCGCCAGGATTGTAAGCGCGCGTGCCTGACCGATCCCCCTGACCGTCATGAGTTCAGCAAGGCTCATTTTCGATAACCCTGCCAGGTTGCCCTGGACAATGTCGAGGATTGCCTTGGCCAGATCGACGGCCGATTGCCGTCGCGTTCCTGAAACAAGCAGAATGGCCAGTAATTCGGCATCGCTCAGGCTGTGACGGCCTTTCAGCAGGAATTTCTCCCGTGGACGGTCATCTTCAGCCCAGTTCCTGATAGGGGTGTGGTTGACATATGGTTCCATCGCTTTTTTATGGTTAATCGGGGAAGGGTGCAAAAGGTAATACATCGGTGATCACTTTTTTATCAACAATCATACGGGCCAGCAACACTAAATGGTCCAGGACTCCCGTTATATATGGCTAAAGAGCTTAAATGCAGAGGAGTTATCTGTCTCTGCCACAGGCGTGAAAGAAAATAATGATCGGGAAAAAAATAGTTGAACTGGCCAGCATTGATTCCTCAAATGCCTTTGCCAATAAATTGCTTTCGGAACACAATGCCGCTGACGGAGATGTGGTATGGGCCCATGAACAGTTTGCTGGGCGGGGACAGCATGACCATACGTGGGAAAGTGAATCGGGCCGGAATCTTACCTTTACGGTGATTCTCCGTCCCGCGTTCTTACCCCCCGACCGCCAGTTTCTGTTAACGGAAGCTGTTTCGCTTGCACTGGTTGATTTTGTGAGGGATGCCCTCAGATCATACGAAACACTCTGCCCTCCGGTTCTGGTTAAATGGCCCAACGACATCTATGTAGGTAATCATAAAATTGGCGGTATCCTGATTGAACATAAAATCATGGGATCAACCATCGATTCCTCAATCGTAGGGATCGGGCTGAATATCAACCAGGGAAATTTTCATCCTGGCCTGCCCAACCCGATCTCCCTGATCCATATCCTCGAAAGGGAAACAGATCTGAAGGATGCATTGATCCTGATATGCCGGTTACTCGATAATCGTTACACTGCCTTACGGGAAAGTGGTGCCGCCGGTATTGACAGGGAGTTCAGCCAGAACCTGCTTGGGTTTAATCAATGGCGGGATTTTACCCGGGATGGAGCAAAATTTGAGGGAAAAATAGAGGGAGTCGGCGGCCTTGGAAACCTGGTCATAGAAACCCGTTCAGGGGAGGTGGTGAGTTTCAACCATGGGGAGGTGGAGTTTCTTTTTTAATGCAGACAATGCAGACAATGCGGACAATTTAATATTAAGAGGCTAATGTTTGTTGTAGCGTTTTCCGAACATCACGCTGAGGTAGAGGGTGAGGAAGGTGCTTTGCTTGGAGTTGAAGGCCATGATGGCAATGGGGATAGGGGAATAGTCGAAGGTGGCGCCCACCTCCAGTGAATTCATCAGCCTGTTTTTTGGGCCAAATTCAAAATCGAGTCCCGCCTTGGCATAAATACCGGGATGCAGGGTGATCTTGTCAAACCCCGACAGGAAAGAGCCCCTTCCGAAGATATCGTAGATCTGGTGGACATCCGGGTTGTAGCGCTCCTCCCTGAATTCATCAGGCGCATTATCCTTTTTGTAGATAATATAGAGATATACCGGCTTTGCAAAACCGAGCGAGAACCCTCCGTAATAGAGCCAGCTTAGCTGTACCCCGCCCCAGTATGGTTTCCGGTTAAGGATATGCTGCTGGCCCAGGCCTCCCCGTAAAAACCAGACGTAATTTAGCTTCCCGTAAAAAAACGACCGGGAGTCGGAATAATTTGGGTTTATGCTGCGAACCTCCTTTGACGATTTATAGGTGGAGAATTCGATCTCCCACATGAACTGGCGCAAGGCCGTGATATTGTGACCCTTGCGGAACTTCAGCCCCCAACCGTTCGTATGCAGCAAAACACCCAGGCTCCACTGGTTTTCAAGCAACACGTTTTCGGGAATCGAATCAGGTGCTACTTCGGTTTGGGCTGCGGCAAAGTATCCCCCGGAGGTAAGAAACAGCAGGGAGAGGAAGAGGATGATCCTTTTCATTTGAAAATTATATTTCGCGCGAAAAATCCATAAGGATTTTATTCATACAAACCGTGAATGATCATTCATGGAAATTCCATGCGGCCAGGAAAAAATGATCAGTAGAACAAAGGTATGAAAGAAAAAAGAAATGGGAAGCCGAAGCCTCCCATTCTATGAAAAAATCAAATGGAAAAGCTCTTTTAGCGACGCTCAATTTGGTACCTTTGTTTTTCACCATATGCAGCACAATGTTGGTTTGATGTGCATGAAGAAAGGATACCAAGGAGGACAGTGGTTAATAAGACAAAAAGTATTTTTTTCATGGTGTCTGCTTCTGATGTTTGTGGAAATGCACTGCAAAAGTACTGCTATATAAGGTAATGAACAAATAATTTCATCTTTTATTGCGTAAAGTTATCAACGTTATTAAGTTTATAAAATGATGGAAAAGGTTAATCCTGTGATGGATGAAAGCTGGAAAGCCGCGTTGGGCGGGGAGTTCGAGAAAGAGTATTTCCTGAAGCTGAAAATGTTTTTGCTGGAAGAGAAAAAAAATCATCAGGTGTACCCGCCTGGGAAGTTGATTTTCAATGCATTTGATCATACCCCGTTCGATAAAGTGAAGGTTGTCCTGTTAGGTCAGGACCCTTATCACGGTCCGGGCCAGGCACATGGCTTATGTTTTTCGGTTCCCGAAGGGGTGCAGAAGCCCCCCTCCCTGGTGAATATCCTGAAGGAGCTGCAGGCTGACCTTGGAATCGACCCTCCATCGAACGGCAACCTTACCAAATGGGCCGACCAGGGGGTACTGCTGCTCAATGCAACCCTGACCGTAAGGGCAAACCAGGCCGGATCACACCAGAACCATGGCTGGGAGACCTTTACCGATGCTGCAATTACCCGGCTGTCGGTTCAACGGCAAGGACTTGTATTCGTTCTATGGGGCAATTATGCAATAGCCAAAAAATCACTGATTGA
>JBAXFZ010000200.1:0-7709 GCA_037139685.1 Bacteroidota bacterium | reverse complement strand
GAGCTGCATGCCCTGTCGATCTGGACCTGCCTGCGTCTACCATGGTATTTCCGTTCCCTGATATTCATTTCTCCTGCAAGCTCCTGAAGCCCGCAGTTACCGGATCGTTCACAATAAAGGCAATCGTCAGGATGGTTGGCCAGCAAAAGTTCAACAAGGATTTTCCGGGCTTTCAGCACCCTTGGCGAGTGGGTCTTGATCTTCATCCATTCGGTTACCAGATGGGAACAGGATGGTACCAGTTCTGAAACACCGTCAATCTCAACGACGCACATCCTGCATCCTCCGGTAGGGGAGAAACCCGGCATATGACACAGCGTCGGAACATGTATGCCAACCCGGTCAAGTACATTTTTGATGGTTTCGCCCCGTTTTGCAGATACCTGTTGATCGTTTATCTCAATATTGAATTGCATGAGCCGGCTTATTTGAAATAAATAGCATTGAATTTACAACTGTCAAAACAGATTCCACACCCGGTGCATTTTGTCTCCACAATGAAATGGGGGATTTTAATGCTCCCGATGATGGCATTTTCGGGACATTTTTTCTGACAAACATTGCAGCCATTGCATACATCCACATCAATAAAAAAGGTCCGGAGGTCATGGCAAACCCCTGCCTGGCATTTTCGGTCAAAGATATGCTCCTCGTATTCCTCCCTGAACCATTTCAGTGATGAGAGAACAGGATTGGGGGCATTCTGGCCCAGACCGCACAGGGAGGTGTCGCGTATCACCTCGGCAAGATTTTCCAGTTCAACCACCCCCTTGAACCTTTCAAGGGTTTCGTGGGAGGTGTCTTCCCTGGGCCTTCGCGTGATCTCCTCAAGAATATGAAGCATCCGGCTTGTTCCCTCGCGGCATGGTATGCACTTTCCGCAGCTCTCTTTTTGCAGAAACTCTATAAAGTATTTTGAAAGGTTAACCATGCAGGTATCTTCATCCAGGATGATGATGCCTCCCAATCCAAGTGATGAACCAATTAGCTGCAGCGATTCAAACCCTATCGAGGTTCCCAGATCCCTGACAGGGATGCAGACACCTGAAGGACCGCCAAAATGGACGGCTTTCAAATTTTTATCCGCTTTTATTCCGCCTGCGATTTCGTGTACGATTTCCGAAATTGTGATGCCCATCGGAACTTCGATAAAACCCGTATGCATTGATTTGCCTGCAATACTGAAGATCTTTGTCCCCCGGTTTTGTTTCGTACCTATTGATTTAAACCATCCCGGGCCATTCTCAAGGATAGCAGGCACATTTGCAAGCGTTTCGATGTTGTTCACCACGGTAGGGTGGCCAAATAAACCCTTCTCGGCTGGATAGGGCGGCTTTGTCTGGGGAATTCCGCGTCCTCCTTCAATACTGGCAATCAGGGCAGTTTCTTCACCGCAAACAAAAGCGCCTGCCCCCTGCCGGATATGGATGTTCAGCGTAAAGCCGCTGCCGAAAATGTTTTCACCCACAAATCCGTACTCTTTTGCCTGGCTGAGTGCTGTTTTAAGAATTTCGAGCGACTGTTCATAGTCTGACCTGACATAGATATAGGCATTGCTTGCCCCGATAGCGTAGGCGGCAATAGCGATGCCTTCAAGTACACGGTGTGGATCGCCTTCAAGGATTGCGCGGTTCATAAAGGCCCCGGGATCGCTCTCATCGGCATTGCATATGAGGTATTTCTGGTCACTCCCGGTTTCGAGTGCAAGGGTCCATTTTTGTCCTGTCGGAAACCCTCCGCCCCCGCGCCCGCGTAATTCACTTTGGTCGATGATTTCACAAACTTTGTCGGAAGTGTAATTCAGCACTGTTTTATATAGCGAACGATAGCCGCCATAGGCTATATAATCATTTATGGAGTAGGGTGATATCATGCCCGATTGACGAAGGATGACCCGGTGCTGCTTCGCGAAAAACGGCAGCTGTTCAACATAGGGAATGTTGGGCCAATCCTCCTGGCCGGTCTCTCTGTATTGGCCCAGCACTGATTCAGAGATCACCATGTGATGGAAAACAGAATCCAGCAGCTCCTCAACCTTTTCCTCTGTGGCATGATGAAAGGATATCCTGGTCTTGCCGGGCAACTGAACATCGAGAAGCGGTTCAACAGAACATAATCCAAGACAGCCAACACGAACAATCTCGGCATCAATCTTGTGATCATCCAGGTACCTTTCAATGGCAGTATAGGTTTTGCGGGCGCCTGCAATCAGCCCGCAGGTGCCCATACCGACATATACTACAGGATAGTCGACCTTGTTGCGTTTTATGTGAGAAAGCCTGTCGGAGTTGGTTTTATCAAAGATGTTGGAATAACTTTTCAGGATCTTTTCGACCAGAAATTCCTTATTTTCAGGGGGGCTGAGAACGGCCATCTTAGGGTGTTTTGTCTTTAAAGGATTGGATGATTCGGGTTAGTTCTTCCGGGGTTACATGCGGATAATAGATGTCGTTGACCCTTAAAACGGGTGCCGATTCGCAGGCTCCCAGGCAGTTGACGATTTCGAGACTGAATCGCTGGTCCCTGCTTGTGCCGCCTGATTTGACCTTAAGCTGTTTCTCCAGCTCCCCCTGGTAGGTGGTTGAACCATGCAAATGACAAGCGGTGCCACGGCATAACTGAAAATGAAAATGCCCCAGGGGTCTGAACCGGAACTGGTCATAAAATGCAGCAACGCCATATACCTTGTTCACGGGCAGGTTCAGGTAACGTCCTACCTCGTTGAGTACCTCCTCGGTCAGATATCCGTTCTCCCTCTGAATCTCCTGCAGCATGGGAAGCAGGGCGTCTCTCTTGTGAACAGGATACCGGTTCAGGATTTCTTCCAGAATTTCTTTCATATGGATAAAACAAAATTCAACATCGGATGTACAAAAATAATGTTTTAATCTTAATAATGGAATTTTTATTGTGAAAACATTAGCAATGTGAATAAATAAACAAACATTTTTCACCCGTTTTTAAATATTAATTTTCATAGAATGTCAGATTTCCCATGAGATATTCATAAATTTGACCATCATAAGCTTTTTATGGCCAACGAACCCTTAATGCTGATCACCCATCAGACCTGCATCAAATGCTATTCATGTGTCAGGATATGTCCTGTAAAGGCTATCAGGGTGGATGTCAGTACCGAATACCCCACGATAGTCCCCGAAAGGTGCATCGGTTGCGGCAGCTGTTTCCGGGCATGTTCTCCCCATGCCATCTCGTACAGGAGTTCGGTGGAAGAAACCAGGTCGTTGTTGTCGTCGGGTGAAAAGGTTGCCGCGATTTGTGATCCAACCATTTCCGGCGAGTTTCACGACATCACCGATTACAGGAAATTCGTGGAGATGATCCGGCAGCTGGGATTCACCTATGTAAGCGAAGCCTCCTTTGGCGTTGACCTGGTCGCCCGGCAATACAAGGAGCTTTTCGACAACTTTAAAGGGAAATACCACATTGCGGCAAACTGCCCGTCGGTGGTGGCCTTTATCGAAAAATATCACCCGGAACTTGTTAATAACTTGGCGCCGATCGTTTCACCCATGGTGGCCACCGCGAAGGTGATCAGGGAGAAGTACGGACAAAACATAAGGGTCGTGTTTATCGGTCCCTGCATTGCAACCAAGGAGGAGGCGCTGAAATACGACGGCGACGCGAAAATCGATGCCGTATTGACCTTTGTCGAACTCCGCCAGCTCTTTACCGAGTTTAACATCCGTGAAAGCCAGGTCGAATTTTCTGAATTTGATCCCCCTCTTGGATATAAAGGCTCGCTCTACCCGATAAGCAATGGAATACTGCAGGCAGTGGAAATTAGTGAAGATCTCCTTACCGGAAGCGTACTCACCACGGAGGGCCGGAATAACATGCTCGACGCTGTTAAGGAGTTTGAAACCCGCATTGAGCTTATTAAACGCAACTTCAATATTTTTTATGATGAAGGCTGCCTCATGGGACCGGGTACCTCAGTCGGCGGGGAGAAGTTTCTCAGGATGACCCTGGTTACCGACTATGCCAACAAACGGCTTGGTACCTTCGACAAAAAGACATGGGACCGGGAAATCGGTTCGTTTGGCAGGATCGACCTTGCCCGGGAGTTTGCGGCCGACGACCAGCGCCTTCCCATTCCCGGGGATGAAAAAATCGAAGAGGTCCTGAAAATGATCAATCGCGAAGGACAGATCCATGATGACATCGGTTGTGAAGCATGCGGATATACCAACTGCCGTGAACTTGCCGTTGCGATCTCACAGGGATTGGCTACGACCGAGATGTGCCATATCTTTAGCGGTCATAACCGGCAGGAATATATCCGGACCCTGCGCACTGCCAATGAAACCCTTGCAAAGACCAAAATCGCACTGAAGGAGTCGGAGGAAAAGGCCAAGCATGAACAGGAGGCTCAGAAAGAGTCATCCGAGATCATCTCGACCATGCTCCAGAACCTCTTGTCGGGTGTGGTAATCGTGGATGAGGAGTTGAAAATATACCAGTCGAACAAGGCCTTCATCCGGATTGTCGGCGAAGAGGCAGCCCTGATCGATGAGGTGATACCCGGACTGGTAGGGGCCGACCTGAAAACATTGCTGCCGGTTCACTTTTATAAAATGTTTTCCTATGTGCTGTCGTCTGATGAACCAATTGAAAACAAGGATGTCCAGTATGGCGATAATAAGCTTGGGGTCTCCGTCTTTCCAATCAGGAGCCATAAATATGTCGGGGGGATCCTGCGCGACATGTATACACCCGAAGTCAGGAAGGAACAGATAATTACCAGGCTGACGGAGGTGGTTGACGAAAACTTCGACATGGTACAGAAAATTGCCTACCTTCTTGGTGAAGGCGCTTCAAAAACGGAACAAATGCTCAATTCGGTCATCGACTCGTATAAAAACCCGCCGAAAAAATAATTCTCGAATTACAATATCGTGGATGAAAAGTTTTTCATAGAGGTCAACTGCCAGCAAAAATGTCACGGGGAGGCCCGCGTATGCGGCGATGTTTTTCTTTCCAGGAGGATCAAGGAGGAGGGAAGGACCATCATGGTGCTGTCGGATGGCATGGGACATGGCATAAAGGCCAATATGCTCGGCATCCTTACGGCCACGCTTGCCGTGAATTTCACGCAGGAACACAAAAGCGTGGAGAAAATCACTGAAATCATCATGAAAACACTGCCGCTCGACAGTGTGAAACAGATGAACTACTCGACCTTTACAATCGTTGAGATTGATGCAGAGGGCGAGGTCAGCATACTTGAATATGAAAATCCAAGGACACTCATCCTGCGAGGCGCCCATTTATACGAACCCGATTGGAATTGTGTGGTGCTGGACAGGGATAAATATGAGGGAAAGGAGGTTCTTACAACTGCCTTCAGGCCACACAAGGAGGACCGCATAGTGTTTTGTTCCGATGGGGTTACCCAGTCGGGGCTGGGAAGCGAACGCCTCCCGATGGGCTGGGGGCTTGAAAACCTTAAAAAATTCGTGGAGGAATCGGTGAGGGAGGAACACGATATCTCGGCAGTAAAACTGAGTACGAAGGTCATCAACAAGGCGAATCAGAATGACAGTTTTCACCCAATCGATGACATCAGCTGCGGTGTGATCTATTTCCGTGATCCGCGCAGGCTGATGATCTTTTCCGGCCCGCCCCAGGATCCTGCCAACGACAGCATGTTTACCGGTTTGCTCAGGCAATTCGACGGCAAATAAATTGTGTGCGGCGCGACAACAGGCGATATGATCGCCCGTGAATGGAATGAGGAGATCACCGACAGCAAGGTAATGCTCGATCCTGAATTACCGCCTGTTTCCTACATGAAAGGTGTCGACCTGATCACAGAAGGGATTCTTACCCTGAGCAAAGTGAGTGAACTGCTTAAGAAATACAATAATAACTACATGCTGGGAAGAGGCCCCGCCGATGAGATTGTCCGCTATATCCTCGAAAGTGATGAAATACACTTCCTTGTCGGAACCAATATCAACGTGGCTCACCAGGATCCTACATTGCCCATTGAACTTGAACTAAGGAGAACCGTCGTACACCGCATTACCCGCACGCTTGAAGAAAAATTCCTCAAGGAGGTGACCATGAAGTTCTACTGAACCAGCCAGATGTGAACAATCCCCCCATTTTAGGGACAATATTCCCGTCT
Organism: Bacteroidota bacterium; assembly: GCA_037139685.1. Classification (GTDB taxonomy): domain Bacteria; phylum Bacteroidota; class Bacteroidia; order Bacteroidales; family FEN-979; genus CAIVAT01. The sequence goes on along the minus strand of JBAXFZ010000200.1, from coordinate 1,555 downwards.
CCCATTTCGCCACTTCGCTACCTCGCCACCTAGTTAATTCGCTACCTTGCTACCTTGTATCCATGCCTGAAAATCCGAAAGCCTGCCGGATTCTCATCCGGCAGGCTTCAGACACGTAGTATTAACCAAAAAACTAATTATTGTATTCTGCAACAATATCTTTAACCCCGTCGGGTGATACCCGCCCGTAAACTTTTTCACCAACCAGCACCACCGGTGCCAGTCCGCAGGCACCCACGCAGCGCAGGCAGCTGAGCGAAAATTTACCATCCGCGGTTGTTTCACCCACCTGGATTTTAAGTACCCGCTTGAATTCTTCAAGTACCTTTTCGGCGCCCCTTACATAGCAGGCTGTTCCAAGGCATATCGATATGGGGTGTTCCCCTTTCGGCAGCATTGTGAAGAATGAATAAAAGGTCACAACACCGTAAACATGTGCCACCGAAACGTTCAACTCTTTTGCAATAACCTCCTGGAGCTCGGCCGGAAGGTATCCGAAAATACTCTGGGCCTTGTGAAGTACATTGATAAGTTCACCTTTTTCATTGTTAAAGGATTTGCATACATCTTTCAGCTCCTGCAACTTCCTGTCCGATAATTTGATCTTTGCCATAAATTTTTTCTTTATTTCGCTATTTACTCACAGACACATTTATTTTTTCGGGTGTTCGTGATTGCTTCGCAATTCACCATTTCGCTATTTCGCCATTTCGCTATTTATTCATCCACATACGTTCCCGCACTCTTGTCAAAGTAATGGGTGTGCAGCAGGTGATGCGACTTTTCGCTTAATGGTTTGCCTAAAAATTCCTTATAGAGTTCTATGATAAACGGGTTCTCATGCGATTTGCGGATGGGTTTGCCGACATCTTCACGATAAATTGCCGCAGCTCGCTTTTTAATAATCTCCGAATCACCGTGATGGAATGGCTGACCGCCGCCCCCGATGCATCCGCCCGGGCAGGCCATGATCTCAATGGCGTGGAACTGGCTCTTTCCGGCCTGCACATCCTCAAGAAGTTTCCTGGCATTGCCTAATCCGTGGGCAATCCCAATGTTGATGGGTAAACCGTCAAAATCAAGTGTGGCATGCCTGATGTTTTCAAGGCCTCGCAGTTCGTTGAATTCAACTTTTTCAAGTTTTTTGCCTGTATAAAGTTCATAAGCCGTGCGGCACGCTGCTTCGATAACCCCGCCGGTATTGGCAAAAATCACAGCCGCACCTGTTGAAGCCCCCAGGGGGTTGTCAAAATCTTCATCCGGCAGGCTGTTAAAGTCAATATTAGCCGATTTTATCAGGTGGGCAAGCTCCCGGGTCGATAACGAATAGTTAACATCCGGGTCGCCGTTTACCTTGAATTCATCGCGCTGGCATTCGTATTTCTTGGCCAGGCAGGGCATGATCGATACAACGATCATGTTTTTGCGGTCGATGCCCAGTTTCTTGCCGAAATATTCCTTGGCAATGGGTCCGAACATCTGCTGGGGTGATTTCGCGGTCGAGGGAACATCCATCAATTCGGGGAAGTTGTGCTCGAAAAAATTGACCCAACCC
>JBAXFZ010000199.1:0-7725 GCA_037139685.1 Bacteroidota bacterium | reverse complement strand
CATGACAGAGGCTACAGGTGGCATCACCATGACCCCTCCCGGCAGTTACAAGGATTTTTCTGTAGGGATCCCGCTGCCCGGTGTTCAAACAAGGTTAACGGCCAATTCGGAACTTGAAATTGGCGGCCATTATATCGGGGCCTACCTTGAAAACGCCGCTCCCGGCGGGGTGATCCCCTACCCTGCCCGCCCGGAAACCGACCGGTGGCTTCCCACCGGCGATGTATTCAGGATTGCAGAAGACGGATATTACGAGATTGTCGACCGTGTAAAGGATATTTACAAAAACAACCGTGGCCAGACGGTTGCTCCCCAGGTCATCGAGAAAAAATTCAACAAGGTCCCCGGCATTAAAAATGTGTTCCTTGTTGGTGACAACCGCCCCTATAATGTGCTGCTGATTGTTCCGGACAAAGACGATCCGCTGTTTAATTCACTCAGGGAAGACAACCTGAATGAGTACTACCACCAGATCGTCATGGCTGCGAACACCGATGTGGCACCCTATGAACGGGTCATCAATTTCACCGTGCTCGATCGCGATTTCAGCAGTGAGAAGGGGGAACTGACCCCTAAAAATTCGCATAACAGGAAAGCGATCGAGACCAATTTCAGGGATGTGATCGAAACGCTCTACCAGAGCAACAGCGTAACCATCGATGCCGGTAATTTCTCAATCCTGATTCCGAAGTGGTTTTTCCGCGACCTTGGTATCCTGGAAACGGACATCCGTTATGAGCATCAGCAACTGGTCAATCGACGCACCGGGATGAAACTGACTTTGCGTAAGCTCAGGGGAAACTGGTTCCATGTCGGGCAACTCAAATACCAGGTTGCTTCAAACCAGGTAGACCTGGGGAGTTTTACACGTCAACCCAGGATATGGATCGGGAATCCATCGCTGATTGCATTCTGCCCGGTCAAGGAGGGATGGGACCTGCCCATGGGTATAGTCTCACCGAATATTTCAATCACCGGTTTCAAACAGCTGGAGGAGTCCTCTTTCCCGGTTATCAAATCGGTGCGTGATCAGCAGCTGATCCAGGCAAACTACCTGTTGTTCCGTACCTATTACCGCGGTTTTGATGAGGCTTACAAGGCAACTGAAGAACTTGGCAAGATACTGATCAATGCAGAACCACGCCTAGCGATAACCATCAGGCACCGGCTGGAGGCCCTTGCCTACCATCCCGAAGAGGAGATCAGGTGCCTGGCCTACCGGTTAATTTTATTAAAGGCGCCAAGGCCGGAGGATATCCAGTTTATGCCTGCATTTATTGAATCGGGACTTACCTTCCTGAATGAAAAATCAATCCGTGAAATTGCTTCCAGCAATTTTGGAAAACACAGGCTTGACGCGCTTAAACAGAGGTTATACTGGTACAGGACACATCTCAGTTGGCCGGCAACAAAAAAACAACGCAGTGCATTTGAGGATGTGCTGGGAATGCTTTACAATTTCGCCGTGCTGCATCTTGAATATTATGTTCCTGTGCGGGCTGAGCTTTCCCGGTGGATCCTTCACAAGGAAGATCCCTATCTCTCAAAGAAAGCCGAAGCATATTTTTACAAGCTGGCAGCAGTATTCGAGAAGGAGATCGAAGGCCGGTCGGTAAAAAGTTCACTTGCGGTCTGGAAATCAAAACTGGTTTTTGAACACGGGATTTCCGATACGGAAAAACAACGGGTTTCAAAAATTTTCCAATCCACCACCTTCCTCAAGGAGAGCATCATTCTTACATTCAATGAACCCGATTTCGACCTGAATGATGTGCCCGATAAGGGTATCTGGATTTTACGGTTGCTGGCATTCAAGGAATTCAAACATTACAGGTTATCGATCAACACCAATTCGGGCAAGCATTTTGACCTGCACATGGTGATGAGTGAAAACCCGCAATTCAGGCCTAATCCCGACACATTTTACTGGCTGGCCTCACTGGCAGGATTTCCCGACGGCCCGGCCGTCGCACCCATCCTGGGCAGCAGCAGGCCCAGCCTTGGCGTGCTTACCACCCAGTATATCGGAGGGCTTTCGGCATGGGATAAAATCAGGGAGTTATCTGAAATCCACCGTTCATCGGGATATGTCAGGGGCAATGCCTGGAAAAAAATATTCATCAGGTCATTTGCCGTTATCTTCAAAGCATGGCATCACAGCGGCAACCAGATTGTTCCAGGAGCCATCTCGCCGGCCAATGTTGCCATCCCCGAAATGGATTTCCGCGGAAGTGCCGTTGTGCTATCCCTTGCCGGATGGTCCCCATATAAAAACACCCTCTCGATTATAAACCCGATCCTGCAGGATTACTACTGCAAAATTTCCTCCCTCTATCCGCTGTGCCACAAATACCTGGATATCACCTGGATATTTGATGCATGCATAGAGGCTTTGGGAGAGGCAGAGGCAACAAGGTTTCTTGAGCAACTGCAACACGACCTGAAAACAAAACCGGTTACATGTTTTGATTCTTCGGATCTGAAAACGCACCTGGATCATTACCTGTCAACAACCATCAAACGCTATTACAAGCCTGTTGCCCTTTACAGCGCTGTTGACCAATTCCAGGACTGGTACAAGATAAATCCCCTCACAACAGCTGCAGCCAAAGAACAAACACTTATCGAACTGATGGAGTTGTACAGGATTCAGCAGTATGCAGAGCTGGCGCGCTATTTCTTTTACAGGCATACCTATTTCGCAGATGCCGTGGATGAGGTTAAGGAGACCTTCGACCGGTTGTTGTCGAAAATGGAGGAAAACCCGGGCGGGCTTGCCATCCAGCTTATCGAACTTTCAGACCTGCAATCGTGCTTACACGATCCGGATGACCGTAATATCTTCAGCAGGATGGTATTTCCCAGGTTGCAGGGTGAGCAGAGCATCGATTTCATGAAAATCGGTGAAAACCGGAAAGAGCATCTCGTTGTCAGGTTTGCAATCCAGGACAAATCGGGCAGTCGCTACGTACTGCGTGAGCCCATCGAAGCCCGTGAAACCGGCCAGTTGTACCAGTTGTTTTTCCGCGAGAATTACCCGAAGGAGATTTCCGACCATGATCACCAGTTTGTGCTGACGGATGAAAATGAAAAAATTGTCGGCGGAATCACCTTCAGGTATATTGAAGATCACAACATCCTGCTTGACGGGATTGTGGTTACATCCTCCTTACAGGGAAAAGGGATTGCTTCAGGTATGATCGAGAATTTCTTTGCCAGCATGGCAGCCCGTGGTGCGGAATTCGTAAAGGCCCATTTCCTTTTTGGCAATTATTACCTCAAACATTTCTTCGAGGTCGACAAGAAATGGGGAGCATTGATCAAAACGCTGAAATAATTTGTAGTTTTGCAAACCAGCAAATCAGCAATTTAACAAAACCCGGAGGATTGGCAGTGTTACCATTTGCATTTTGCATTTTGAATTTTCTATTAAATCAAATATGATCATTTAACAATTTCATTATGAATGGAGAAAAAATCACAATGATAAATGGCAGGATATCTGTTCCTGACATGCCCGTCATTCCTTTTATTGAAGGCGACGGTACAGGACCCGACATCTGGAATGCAAGTGTTCGTGTTCTTGATGCTGCCGTTGAAAAAGCATACCAGGGCAAACGGAAGATAGTTTGGAAAGAGGTTTTTGCCGGAGAGAAAGCATTTAAACAAACCGGCGAATGGTTGCCTCAGGCAACGCTGGATATTATCAGGGAGTACCTTGTAGCCATCAAAGGGCCGCTCACCACACCGGTAGGCGGCGGCATCAGGTCACTGAATGTGGCCCTGCGCCAGATTCTTGATTTATATACATGCGTACGGCCTGTCCGGTATTTCAAGGGGGTTCCATCCCCTGTAAAACATCCCGAGACGACCGACATGATCATTTTCCGCGAAAATTCGGAAGATATCTATGCCGGGATTGAATGGATGCAGGGCACGCCTGAAGTGGAAAAAGTGATCCGTTTCCTGATCGATGAGATGGGGGTTAAAAAGATCCGTTTCCCGGAATCATCCTCAATCGGGATCAAACCGGTGTCGAAAGAGGGAACCGAGCGGCTGGTGAGGGCCGCCATCCTGTATGCAATTGAGCATAAAAAGCCCTCCGTTACCCTGGTTCATAAAGGGAATATCATGAAATTCACCGAAGGTCAGTTCAAACAATGGGGATATGAACTTGCCGAAAATGAATTCGGAGACCAGGTTTTCACCTGGCTGACTTACGATAAAATCAAAGCCAAAGATGGTGAAGCAGCTGCTGAAGCCATACAGAAAGATGCAATTGCCCAGGGTAAAATAATCATCAAGGATGTAATTGCCGATGCCTTCCTGCAACAAATCCTAACACGTCCTGCCGAATACTCGGTAATTGCCACCCTTAACCTGAACGGTGACTATATTTCCGATGCCCTGGCTGCCATCGTAGGGGGTATCGGGATCGCACCCGGTGCCAACATCAATTATATAACCGGCCATGCCATCTTTGAGGCAACTCACGGCACAGCCCCCAAATATGCCGGGAAAGACCAGGTGAACCCGGGTTCGGTGATCCTATCAGGGGTGATGATGCTGGAATATATGGGTTGGATGGAAGCAGCGACAATGATTGTCAAGGGGCTCGAAGGGGCTATCCGGAACAAGCGTGTAACCTATGATTTCGAACGCCAGATGGAAGGTGCTGTAAAGCTCAAATGTTCTGAATTCGGCACGGAAATCATTGCCAATATGTAGCTGGCAAGCGCAGCCAATTGTTCATTCTTCCTTACTCATTGCTAATTACAAAAGGGGGTCTCCAATACGGATTCCCCTTTTTTCGTATAAAAAAAGGGCGACCAGGTTGGCCGCCCCATTGCGATTGTTAATAGAAACTCGGGCATTCCATAGGACCTCCGCCCCTGCGGCCTCCGCCGCCCGGCATGAATCCTCCGCCTCCGCTTCCTCCGCCGAAAATCTGGAGTTTGTCAAATTCAAGGATAAGACTGATCTCATGTGCACCGCCGGTTCCCTGTAATGCCCCGGAAACCTGCAGGTCGTAGCTGTACATGAATTTGATGCTCATGTCTTCGTAAAAGGAGTAACGATATCCTGCAACAAGTGCAACTGCACTGTTGACAACACCTGTCATGGTTGATTTATACCAGCAGCCGACATAGATATTGTATTTGAGCAGGTTGACTCCAACCTGTAACGAATTCAGGTTGGCCTGGTTCTGATAAATACCGCCTATGTTGAATTTCAGCGGGTCATCACCGCCACGATACATCGTGGATGATGAACTGCCAGCCGGACCTGCTGCAACAATCAGATCGAATTGTCCCACCCATTTGCGGGGATACTGTGAAGACCCGGTTGAAAGGAAGCTGACATCGGGTTTAAAAAGATGGTCAACTGCCAGCCCGATATTTCCGCTGATATTTCCCTGCGGGCTGATAAACTGCAATACTCCGCCAACGCCAAAGTCGGGAACAACCCGCTGATTTGTCGCTGGAGGTGTAAAGTTGGGATCTTTACCGATATACCCGTATTTTGGGTCGAGCTGACTGGCAAAGACCAGGTCGTCCCAGTTTATTCTGCGTTGCATGATTCCGGCTTTTATCCCGATCTGGCTGACCATAAAACTGGTGATGGGGATACGTACGCCAACCGTCAGGGCTGCACCGAAATTGTTGATGAGTCCTGCTCCCGGGGTATCCTGGTTAATGAGGATGCCAATTCCGCCGGAGCCCGGAAGGTTCCTGTCGCCGAGATCGGCGGAGAAACAGTAGGAATTGAAGGCGATCGGCAGGCTCGGCCACTGGTTGCGATACAGAAAGCGTGCTCTGATACCGGAGTTGATCCCTGTATAGGCCGGGTTATAGTAAATCGGGGTACTGAAGTACTGTGAGTAATTCATGTCCTGGCTTATGGCGCCAGGGACAATTCCCAGCAGGAACAGTATCACAAGGATCGGAAATATAAATCGGTTTTTCATCGAGAAAATTGTTAGCTATTATCGGATTAAAGTCACAGTTCCCATTGTCTTTCCGGAACCGCCGACACCATTGTCAGATCCGTTCCAGGGAGATTCATCCACAAATGTGGCTGAGATTCTCCACATGTAATTGCCCTGGGGCATCATGTTGCCTTCGAAGGTGCCATCCCAGCCTTCAAGCGGAATGCCCTTGTCAAGATCCAGCTTGCTTGATTCCCACATCAGGTGGCCCCAGCTATCGAAGACTGTAACGTGATATGTTTTGAGGTTGATGCCGACAGGCTGGAATAGCCTGATTCCAAGGTTAGTGCTCGAGGGTGCAAATGCATTTGGCACATAGAGTCCTTTGAACAACAGCCTGTATTCATAGGAGGTGGTATCGGAGCAATCAAACTGGTTCAGGGAAATTAACTTGACAATATAAGTACCGTCATCTGTGAAGGTTGCAATAGGATTTTTTTCAGAAGAGGATTTGCCATTGCCAAACTCCCAGCTGTAAGTGTTATCACCCGGTGTCCGGTTATTCAGCTTTATTTGTCCCTGCTTGCCATCATATCCATCTTCGACGGTAAAGGAGCTGACCGGGGTTATATTTACCCTCACAGCCGAGTCGATTGTATCGATACATCCAAAATGGTCCCTGACGATCATGCGGACTGAATAAAGTCCTGCAGAATCATACTGGTGATTAGGATCCTTGATGCGGGAAGAGTCTTTCATCACGGTAGGATAGTGGAAGAACCAGCGCCAGAAGCCGATGGTGGTATCTGAAGCGATGGATTTATCGGTAAAGTAGGTCGGATTTCCTTCACAGGCCACTGTATTGTCAAAATGGGCAACAGGCAGGCCATAAACCCTTGTGGGTTTGGTGAGGGAATCCTTACATCCGTACTTATTCATGACAATCAGTTTCACACTGTAAATACCGGCGGTGTCAAACTTATGACCCGGGTTTTTAAAGGTGGATGTATCGGTTGTCTTTGGAGTGAATGTCCAGCTCCACCTGGTATTCTTTTCACCCCATGTCTTGGAAGTATCCCTGAACAAGGAGATCTGGTTGAGACAAACAGGAGGATTCGAGAAATAGGTAAGCGGCGTCGGGTGGATTTTAACTGCCGTGGTAAGACTGTCGGAAACAATTGTACCATCAACCAGGTCGGAAATCCTCAGTTTTACGTGATAGGTCCCGCTGTCGGCAAAGGTATGGTAGATCGGAACTATGTGCCCGGTATAGTTAGTATCAAGGGTGCCGTCATCCCAGCTCCAGTGCCTGGTGGCAATTGAGGAGGAAGTCAGGGAGTTATCGGTGAATGCTATCTTGTACCTTGCACAGAGTGTGTCTTTCCGGCTGTAGATAGCCTGGATACACGGGAAACGCTGCACGGTCCTGGTGATGCTGTCAACACAGGAGGCGCTGTTGGCGATAACAAGGGTTACATGGTAGATACCCGGGGTTGCATAATAATGAACCGGATTCTTGAGGATGGAGGTATTGTTCGGCCCGGACACGGGATCGCCGAAATTCCAGTTCCAGCTTGCAATGGTGGTTCCTGCTCCGGCCACCTGGGTGGAGTCGAAGAACTTTATCGTGTCCTTGCATACGGTTGATACGAACCTGAAGAGCGGTTTGGGTAATGCATTCACCAGCACCTCCTGGTATACACTGTCGACGCAGTTATCTGAGTTATAAGCCTTCATTTTAACAGCGAAGGTTCCCGGGGCGGTATAGAGGTGCGACGGACGATACAGGAATGATT
>JBAXFZ010000198.1:0-7759 GCA_037139685.1 Bacteroidota bacterium | reverse complement strand
GGACAGGATAACAGTCCCGGCAAAGTGACTGTCCCTTTTATCCTCGATCACAACCGGATGCTCGTCGATGCCGGGATCCAGGGAACCGACGGAAGCTGGCGCAAGGTGCGCCTATGGGTCGACTCCGGGAACCCAACCTTTACCATGAGCGAGCCACTGGCACGCGACCTGGGGTTCGACCTTCCGGCACACGATAATCCGGCCGGCGGAATTTCAAATCCCGAAGTTTCTGCGCCTCCGTCGATCCGTATCGGCGGGATGACACTGAACCTGGAAGGAGTAAAATCGATGGTGATGTTTCAACCCTGCTGGTTATTCACGACCATGCATAACGATGCGAATCTGCCCTCCTCGGTTTTGAAAAAATACCAGGTGGTTTTTGATTACCCGGGTCAAACGCTGACAATTGCATTGCCAGGAAGTATCGCACACCAGGGGATTCCCTCGCCTGCATTGGTAAACCCAAAAACAGGAATTGTTCAGATGGATGCTGTGATTGATCGTGACACTTTGAGCTTTGCGCTGGATAACGGGGCCTCCTACAGTTTCATATCGGAAAATAAACTGCTGGGGATTTCAGGGAAACACCCGGGTTGGCCCGGGATTACCGGCACGGCCGGCTGTGCCAATATGTGGGGATGGTGGCCTCCCGGGGAGCAGGCATTCAGGGTGGTAAGGCTCGGTAATATCGTTTGGGGCCGGGTAAAATTAAATGGTGTCGGGATTGTAGGAGTACCTGAATTTTCGGCCGGTGGCCCGACCCTGGGGGCCTGGTACTCAAAAAAAACAGCCCGCCCGGTTGACGGGTTCCTGGGGCCAAATGCTTTTAAGGCATACCGTGTCGAAATTGACTATTTAAACGGGATGGTATGGCTTAAGCAAGGCGCCGAACCTGACAAACATGAGATGGATTTGGTAGGGCTGTCGGTGCATCAGCTTGCCGACAGCAGTTACCAGGTTGTCGGGGTAGTTCAAAAGGCCGGTATTCCTTTGGTTAATGGGGTTGTTGCCGGGGATATTCTGATCAGTATAGGCAATCTGAACACCAGGGGAACTACCATGGGGACTGTTGTGGACGCCCTCAGGGGAAATCCGGGCGACAGTCGTATGCTGGGCATTGAAAGGGATGGTAAACGGTCCAGGGTAAAGGTGAAAGTTGAGCATCTTTTCTGAATACAGGATGGAATAGGTACCTTCAATTATACTGCGAACCTTACGGTTTCGTAGTAAAAAACCATTGGGTATAACTATTTTCAACACCAAAACGAAGCAAAATATGCCATTTTACGGATGGCTTTAAATCAGGAATATTTGTTTTTCGAGAAGCGTATTCTCAGAACGGTTTTGGAGTACCTGAGCAATTCCTTTTTTAAGTCAGTTTTTGACAAACCACCTATCCGGTCTTTGTATACCACAGGGATTTCCAGGATGAACCTTTTTCGTTTCTGCATCACGTAAAGGAACCTGATAAAATAATCACCATACCCGTAAAAAATTGATTCCAGCTTTATTCCATCCAGGATGGATTTTTTAAAGGCAAAAAACCCACTGAGATTATCCGTGGTTTTCACACCCAGGGTATATTTGATAAACTTGTTGAAAATTTTACTGCCAAGAAAGCGCATCCGGGATGTCTCCATCCCGCCGCCGATTACATAACGGGATCCAACGGCTATTTCGAAATAATCGGTAATCTTGACAAGGAGAGGAATGAGATTTGGCGGGTGGTTGAAATCAGTGTCCATTACCACCAGTGTATCACCCGAGGATACCCTGATCCCGTGAAGAATTGCAGAGGCCAGCCCGCTTTCACCAACCCGAAGAATTGGGACGACCATGGAATTGTCACTAAATTCATCAAGGATTACCCGGTAGGTTCCATCCGGGCTGTTGTCATCCACGATAATCAACTCATATTCGTACAACTCATCTGAAAGGATTTTTAGAATCTCCGTGATCAGCTGGCATATTGATACCCGTTCATTGTAGGTGGGAAGAATTACTGAAATTTTCATTTTTCCTCTGTTTCTAAACAACCAAGAAGTGCCGTGGCGATAAAATTGACCTCATCATGAGTTAGTCCAACGTAGGTAGGTAAACTGATGCCCTCCTGCGAGATGGCCTGGGAATTTGCCGGTTCGCCCCGTTTGTAACATGATTCCTGGTAAAATGGCATTTGGCTTATAGGATAAAAGAGGGGCCTGGTGTCGATACCCTGTAGTTTAAGACTCTCCATTACCGCATCTCTCTGTTTATAAGCCATTCCTGTCATACGCAGGCTGAAAAGCCAGTTGACATTACGTTGACAGTTTACCTCCTGCATCCTGATACAGGGATGCGAACTCAACGCTTTGTGGTAGACCTGGTAGATATCATCACGGGCGGCAATCAGTTTTTCAATCTGCTCCATCTGTGCCAATCCTACCGCCGCCTGCAAATTGGTCATGCGATAGTTAAACCCAAGGTGATCGTACCAGTATTTTTTGCCTCTGCTCATGCCGTGATCACGCAGAATCCTCATGCGTTCTGCAAGTGCATTATCATTTGTGATACACATGCCGCCTTCGCCTGTTGAGATAATCTTGTTTCCAAAAAAGCTGAAACAACTGATATGACCGAATGTTCCTGTCTTATTCCCGTTGTATTCAGCACCCAGTGCTTCAGCACAGTCTTCGATCACAAGAAGATTATGCTGGGCAGCAATTTCCATAATCTCGTCCATTGCGGCAGGATTTCCGTAAAGGTGAACCGGAATTATCGCCCTGGTTCGTGGTGAAATAGCTCTCCGGATGGCTTCAGGGCTGATATTCCAACTATCCTGGGTTACATCCGTAAGAATGGGTGTTGCATGGCAGTACCTTACACAATTCGCTGTAGCGATGAAGGTAAGATCGGGAACGATCACCTCGTCTCCTTCGCCTATTCCGGCAGCCGCCAGGGCAAGATGCAGCGCAATGGTTCCGTTATGCGTGGCAACGGCATGTTTTACTCCCTGGTAACCGGCAAATGCTGTTTCAAATTTGTCGATATAAGGACCTATAGAACTTATCCACCCGGATGCAAGGGCATCCATTACATATAGTTTTTCATTTCCGAGCAAAGATGGTTGAGAGATGGGAATCAACTTGTTTAACATGCCTATTGGATTTTATTCGGGAAAAATTCCGCATTCCTGTAAATTATCATGGTGCGGTTTTTATTTACTGGATTCATCCAGTGAACCAATTTATCAGAAAATCCGGGTTCAATTGTAGTTTCATAAACCAGTCCCGGGTATTGTTTCATGGCTTTTAAAATTACCTTGTTAATGTCTTTTTCTCCTGTGAACAGAATAAACCTGGGCTGTTCCGATAATGATTTGTGCGCCAGTTGATAAAGTAAAGTGTCGGGACTATGGTTCCCGTCGGATTCGCTTAATGCATGTGGCCACTGTCCAAGGTAGAACAGCGGCAGCATTTCCGGGCTGTTTTCTGCATCCAATACCAGCAGCTCACTGATATTGTTATACCTTGACAGATAAGTCATGCTTTCCACCCTGGCTTTTTTGGAATAGGTAAAGGTGGTGAAGACAAGGAGGATTATATTCACAACCCAGAAAAACATCATGGAGAATTTCATCAGGGTACGGCGTTTCTGCCAGAATTTCGATCCTGAAACAAATTCATTCCATCCGATGGCTCCTATTAAGATAATTACCGGGATCATGGGAAGGATAAAACGCTCCTGCTTGTTTGGGAAATAGGAATGAAAGGCAAAGAAGATCAGCGTAGGAAGAAAGAATAATAAGTGTTTTCTCCAATTTCTTGTAAATCCGAAAAGGAGATAAAGGCTCATCGGGGGTATTAACAGCCCGAAAATCGTAAGAAAGCAGTTATACCAGGGCAGGCTGATAAAATCGTTGCGCGATACAAAACATACGTTTATATATCCCGTTAATTCAGCGAACGGGTAACCCCAGACAACGGTGTCAAGAATTCCCTGTATGGCCGAAATGGAAAGAACGACTCCCGATGTATAGGCAAATAATCTTTTCCAGTCCAGCTTTGCCAGCAGGACAATCCCGATACCGACAGGGAAGAACACCGTCTGGGGCCGGATGTTTATGGCAAACCCAAAAAACAGTCCTGCAAGGAGATATGACAATAAAACCTTTTGGGTCCCTTTTTCCCTGACGATCATCCAGTAACCGAGAATAATAAAGGGAATGCAAGTCATTTCAACAAGATTCCTGACACTCAGCCAGGGCATGAACCACAGGATTGCAAGCAACAAACCGGCCAGCCTGGCTGATTTTTTTCCATCGAGTTCCTCCACAATGCGATAGCCAAAATAGACCGTGAACAGGGAAAAACTCGCGTGGATCAGCCTGATTACGAACATTTTCCATTGGGGATCAGCCAACCCGATAAATTTAAAGATGGAGAAAAACAGAAAATGAATTCCCGGATAGAATAGATTATGTCCGGTTGGAGCTGAATTTCCTACAGTACCAGGATTACCCGGAAGCCAGTCGGAATAAATGCCATCCACCCATTTCTGACTCGTCTCTATCACGATAAAATGATCATCCAACATTCCCCATCCTTTGGCAAAAATGACTGCCAGCAATCGAAAGATTACTGCAAGGCACATAATCAGCGGCAACGGGTTTTCTTCCCATTTACGTAGAATCTTTTCCTTCATTGCCCTAAGTGTAAACTGTTCCATAGTTTATCCATTTACAAAAAGACATAATCATAGTGACCAAAACAGTGGTCTCCCTTTCATTATCAACAAATGACCACAATTAATATAGCCCCGTGGTTTTTCCATGGAAAATTCAAGATAGACTCATTGAACTTTACGTCTTCCAAAGTGCACTAACAACAACTAAATGACCTCATTGAGACGGAAATAATAACACAAAACGGTTGTTGGGTTCTTTTATTGGATAAGATGATACAAATTTAGTAATTTTAATGGCTTGAGTGGACTGGATGACATTTTTCAACGGAAGAAAGGAATCTTTTAATAATGTTGCAATGAATGCCATTTTAAGAATTAGTTTTTTGGCTGTTGCCATCGTTCTCCTGTATTTCACGGAAAAAAGTCGCGCCCAGCCACCCAACACCTGGACCCAGAAAGCCAATGTGGGTGGGGCAGGGAGGCAAAATGCGGTTGGTTTCAGCATTGGCAGCAAAGGGTACCTCGGCACCGGGAACACAGACCCTACCCTGGTTAACGATTTCTGGGAATATGATCCTGCAACAAATACATGGACCCAAAAAGCGGGTTTCGTGGGCGGTCCCTGGGATGGAGCCGTTGGTTTCAGTATCGGGACCAAAGGGTATCTCGGATCGGGGGTTTCCATAATTTCAGGGACCACCAATGGTTTCTGGGAATATAACCCCGGGTGCTCCGCACCGTCTCCCCCGGTCAATACAACACCTCCGGCAGGACTTGTTGTGTGCAGCGGAAATTCAGCCACCCTTACTGCCGGCGGTACCGGAACACTCGGGTGGTACAATGGCCCTGTTGGGGGAACCTGGCTGGGTGGAGGTCCCGGCTATACTACTCCCGCCTTAACCGGCAATACAACCTATTATGTCCAGGACAGCACCTGTGCTGCCAGCGCAGCCCGGACCGCAATAACAGTTACGGTAAGCGCTTCACCCGCCGTTTTCAACGTCACCGGGGGTGGGTCCTATTGCGCAGGCGGTGCAGGCGTTGCAGTAGGCCTTTCAGGCTCATCCGTCGGGATCAGTTATACATTATTCAGGGGGGCGACAGCGGTGAGTGCAATGCCCGGAACAGGTGCACCGCTGAATTTTGGTTTGCAGACGATAGCCGGGATATATACAGTTATGGCCGCCTATGGGGCTGCTTCCTGTTCAGGTACTATGAACGGAAGTGCACTGGTTACGGTTTTGAATTCAACCGTTCCGACCATCGGCAGCACAAACACGCCGTGTATGGGATCATCGGCGAACATCTATTACACCGAAAGCGGTATGACAGGCTATGCCTGGAGTGTTTCACCCGGGGGAGTCATTGCTTCGGGACAGGGTACCAGCGTGGCCGATATAACCTGGAACGGAGTGGGAATACAGTGGGTCAGCGTAACCTATACTTCTGTGACTTCCTGTCCGGTCAGCATGCCGGGAGTTTACAACCTGTTCGTAAATCCGCCTCCCAATGCAGCAGGTGCGGTTGCCGGGACTTCCCTGGTGTGTGCAGGAACCGGCGGGGTTGCTTACTCCTGTGCCGGGATTCTCAACGCCGCATCGTACACATGGACGCTCCCTGCAGGGGCAGCCATCGCAACCGGTGCCGGAACCACCAACATCACGGTTAACTACGCCTCCAATGCATTTTCGGGGAACATCACAGTGGCGGGTAACCACAGCTGCGGCAACGGAACATCCTCCCCGCCCTTCCCGGTAACGGTTAACCAGGTTCCTGCAGCCCCGGTTGTCACTGCAGCGGGGAATGTGCTGACAAGCAGCTCGCCTGCAGGAAATCAATGGTATTATGAAGGTACGGCCATCGCCGGGGCAAACCAGCAGTCCTATATAGTTGCAAATCATACAGGTTATTATGGATGCACGGTGACCCTTCTTGGTTGTACATCTTCACTTTCTAACAAGGTTTGGGTGGTGGTCACAGGTGAGCAGGAAATGCAGTTCAGCAGGATAAATGTTTACCCTGTGCCAAACCGGGGCAGGTTTACCCTGAGCATCGGCAGCCGTGTTGAAGAAACAATCTCAATGTCCATATACAATGAGATCGGGGTGAGGATTTTCGGACCCTGTGAAATCCAGGTTAACGGCCTCACCGAAAAACAGATTGATATCAGCCCGGCGGTGAGCGGCACCTATACAATAGTGCTGTTTAACAAGGATCAGAGGGTGGTCAGGAAAATGCTGATCAGCCTTTAACCGGGAACCCCGTTTGAACGGAGTTGCCGCGATTCAGAATTATTTCATTTCCGGTTGGCGCCTGTTTTACTTTGCCTTATGAAATTGGTTAATTTTGGGCAATGGAAAAGCACGCACACCATCATCATAATCCATCCAACAGGTTGTTGATCAGCATACTGCTGAACGGGCTGATTACCCTTGCGGAAATTGCGGGCGGAATATTGTCCAACAGCCTTGCGCTGGTTTCCGATGCTATCCATAACCTCAGCGACACGCTTGCCCTTGCTCTGGCATGGGCCGCCAACAGGTTTGGAGAGCGGAAGCCCGACGCCCGGCGCACTTTTGGCTATAAACGCTTTGAGATACTTTCCGCCTTTATTAATGCCTCCGTTCTGACTGGGATATCGATATACCTTGTTTATGAAGCAATCCTGCGGTTTATGCATCCCGAGCCGGTGAAGCCGGGACTTATGCTGATCATTGCCGTTGTCGGGTTGTCTGGCAATCTCATTTCGATGTTGTTCCTTCACCGTGATTCGAAAGGAAGCCTGAATGTGAGGGCGGCCTATGTGCACCTGCTGGGCGACACCTTCTCGTCGGTTGCCGTAATAACAGGGGCCATTGTCATTTTCTATGCCCGGATTTCCTGGATCGATCCCATGCTGACGATGATCATCAGCCTTGTTATCATGCTGCAGGCATACCGGATCCTGCGCGAATCAACAGGGATCCTGATGCAAAGTACTCCCCGAGAACTCGATCTTGAAGAAATCAGGCTCCTGGTTGAGAAACACCCGATGATCAGGAATATTCATCATGTCCATTGCTGGCAGCTGCAGGATCATGATATCCTGTTCGAG
>JBAXFZ010000197.1:0-7760 GCA_037139685.1 Bacteroidota bacterium | reverse complement strand
TACGACGAAACTCTCGGCCATCTCCTCAACCTTCTTCCGGCTCAAACAATACACGATACCGGATTTACCGGCATGTCCCTTGATAAACTTGATGATATCCTTTGTGACATTTTTGGTCTTGGCACGTACTTCGTAATAAAGGTTTGGCCTGTTGAACGAAGAAAGAAACACGGAGGCATCCATCATATTGAGGTTCTTCTGGATGTCCTGCTGGACCTTCGGGGTTGCCGTTGCTGTCAGCGCGATGACCGGCACCTTCTGCCCGATTGCATCAATGATCGGGCGTAACCGCCGGTATTCGGGCCTGAAATCATGACCCCATTCCGAGATGCAATGTGCCTCATCGATGGCATAAAATGAAATCTGGATATTCTGAAGAAACTCGATATTTTCCTCTTTTGTGATGGTCTCAGGAGCTACATAGAGCAATTTGGTCTTCCCATCCGTAATATCCTGTTTTACCTGAGTTATCTCTTGCTTGGTTAAAGAAGAATTCATGAAATGGGCCACATTGTTCTCCGTTCCGAAACTCCGGATCGAATCAACCTGGTTTTTCATCAGGGCAATCAATGGTGAGACAATGATAGCCGTTCCCGGTTTCATAAGGGCAGGCAGCTGATAACACAGCGACTTTCCTCCACCTGTGGGCATGATAACGAAGGTGTCATTATTGGCCAACACACTGCGGATAATGGCCTCCTGGTTCCCCTTAAAGCTATCATAACCAAACACTTTCTTCAATACTTCAAATAGCTGATGCTCGTCCTTGTTGGCCGCCATTTTTTAACTTTGATTTATTTTAGTACTTTTGTTCAGGGCAAGTTAATTGATATTCTTATCCAGCGCCTATATACAAATGTAAGTATAAACGTGCGGAATAAACAAATATTTGAAAAAAAAATTGTGCATTGAGAAAAATGAAAGACTTAAAAGCAATTGCAATCACTACAATAAAGGATGAAGCGACTGCCATAGCAAATTTAGTAAATTTTGTAGACAACGACTTTTTAAAATGTCTTGAGCTCATTTTGCATTCAAAAGGAAGGGTCGTTGTTACCGGTATCGGGAAAAGCGCCATCATCGGGCAAAAAATGGTTGCCACCTTTAATTCAACAGGGACCCCTGCAACATTTTTACACGCCGCCGATGCCATTCACGGGGATCTCGGTACGATCCAAAAAGACGACATCGTGTTATGCCTGTCGAAAAGCGGTGAGACCCCCGAAATCAAGATTCTTATCCCTTTACTGAAAGAATATGGCAGTTCGCTTGTGGCCATCGTGGGGAACAGGCAGTCGTACCTTGCCCAGCAGGCTGACCTTGTCATCGACACCACCGTTTCAAAGGAGGCCTGTCCGAACAACCTTGCACCAACATCCAGTACGACAGCCCAGCTTGTAATGGGAGATGCCCTTGCCGTGTGCCTGCTGGAGGCGCGCGGTTTTACCTCGAAGGATTTTGCACGGCTGCATCCGGGGGGGGCTATCGGCAAACAGCTTTACCTGAAGGTGAGTGATATTTATACTAACAACCAGGCTCCCAGGGTGAATCATGATGATGATATCAAAAAGGTCATCTATGAGATTTCATCAATACGGCTGGGTGCCACGGCGGTGTTAAAAGGGAACACGCTGCTGGGCTTCATCACCGATGGCGACCTCAGGAGGATGCTCGAAAACAATGCCGATATCACCAACCTCACCGCAAGTGACATCATGACAAAGAACCCCAGGACCATCCCCCCCGACACACTGCTAGTGAATGACCTGGGGGTAATGCGACAGAGCAACATCACACAGCAGATGGTGGACGATAAAACCACCTATAAAGGTGTAATACACCTTCACGACATCCTTAGGGAAGGAATCCTGTAGGGCATGGAAATTTTTCAGAGCTTTAAACGTTACTTGTTTGGTATTTGTTAACTTTCCAGGAAAAATTGCTTTTGCCAAAATTCAAAATGCAAAAACCGGTAGTGCATTTTGGTAAATTGAACGCACTTTTGTGCTAAATGCGAAACGGATGAGGCTATGTTTTTTTCTGTGTTTGATATTCATTCTGATACCGGGCCTCACCTTCTCACAGGTAACCAAAATAATGGGGTCGGTACATGATGGTCGCTCAGGGGAGGCAATTCCCTTTGTAAACATCGTCATTCGCGGAACAACCATCGGGACTTTAACAGACTTTAACGGGAACTATTCACTTGAATTCAAACAAAGAAGCGATTCGGTCTCAGCCTTTCTTATCGGATATAACAGGATTACCAGGAATATCCTGTGTAACCAGTTTCAGACAATCGATTTTGTGCTCATCCCCCAAAACCTGAACCTTCCTGAAGTGACCATCACTTACCAGGGAAACCCGGCAGAGGTGCTGATAAACAAGGTGATCCGGAACAAGGAAAAGAACACCCTCCAGTCGTTCCAGTCGTATCAGTATGAAGCCTATACAAAGATCGAGCTTGATGCCAACAACATCAGCGACAGGTTTAAAAGCAGGAAAGTATTCAACCATTTTGATTTTGTCTGGAACTACCTGGACACATCCACGCTGAATGGCAAAACCTACCTGCCGGTTTTCATCACCGAGACCATGTCGGATAACTATTTCCGGAGATCGCCCAGGACCACTAAGGAGATCATTACGGCCTCCTCAATCTCCGGTTTGCAGAATGCAAGCGTTTCGCAGTTCCTCGGGAACCTGTCGGAGAAGGTTGAAATCTATAAAAACTTCATCCCGCTTTTTGAGAAGAATTTTGTGAGCCCGGTGGCTGATTTTGCCATCGATTACTACAAGTTTTATCTTGTCGACAGTGCCTTCATCGGCAACAAATGGTGCTATCATATCATGTTCAAGCCGCGCCGGAAACAGGAGCTCACCTTCACCGGGAACCTTTGGGTTCATGACACCACTTATGCTGTTAAAAAATTCAAGATCCGCATTGCAGCGGATGCCAATGTCAATTTCATCAACGATCTGGAGGCAGAGCAGGAATTTGAGTGGAGCGACAGCCTGTTCTGGATGCTTACGCGTGATAAACTGGATGTCGATTTCAATATCCTGGATGATTCGAAAAAAACAGTTGGTTTTTATGGACACAGGACTACCATATACCGCGATTTTCAGTTCGACATACCGGAAGACAAGCGGTTTTTCAAATCACCCACCGATGTTTTCATCAATGACGATGCAAGCGATAAACCAAAAGAATACTGGGAGGAAGCCCGGCCTGAAAAACTGAGTATAAAGGAAAAGGGCATCTATAAAATGGTCGATTCCGTAAAGTCGATTCCTGTTTTCAAGACCTATACCGACCTGATATATGCCCTTTTTACCGGGTACCTGAGCTGGGGGAAATTTGAATTTGGACCCTACTTCAAACTGGTCAGCTACAACGCCCTCGAAGGGGCGCGCTTCAGGCTGGGCGTGCGCACTGCCAACTCGTTGAGCAAAAAGATCCAGGCAGAGACCTATCTTGCCTATGGAACCCTTGACCGGAAATTCAAATTTGGTCTTGACCTGATTTACATGGTTAGTAAAAACCCCAGGAGGGACATCACCGCCAGCTTCAAACATGATGTTGAGCAGCTTGGTTCAAGCCCGACATCCTTTTCGAACGACAACATCTTTTCCTCGTTATTCTACCGGGGCCCGAACAACAAACTCAGCTGGATCCGCGACTACAGGATAGGCTATGAGCACGAATGGTATACCGGCTTTATTAACCGGATTCACCTCGTCCACCGCGAACTTTTCCCACTGGGTTCTACCAGGTTCGTCATCCATCCCGCCCAAACGGCAAACCCGGAATTCATGAATTCAATTTATACCTCAGAGGTCCAATGTGACTTCAGATTCTCCTTTCGCGAACGGTTTGTCGAAGCAGAATTTACAAGAGTTACTATCAGTTCAGTCTATCCTATTATCCATCTGAACTATTCATACGGGATTCCTCACCTGTTCAAAGGAGACTATGAATATCACAGGGTGGAACTGAATATCTCCGAATGGTTCAATTTTGCCACAATCGGTTGGTCGAAGTACATCATCAATGCAGGGAAAATATGGGGCACACTCCCCTACCCTTTGCTGAAAATCCACGATGGCAATCAAAGTTTTTTTTATGACGATCATTCTTCGAACCTTATGAATTATTATGAATTCATCAGCGATACCTGGATCAGCGCCTCCTATACCCACCACTTCGGAGGGTTGCTTTTCAACAAAATCCCACTATTCAGGAAACTGAAATGGAGGGAGGTGGGGCATGTCAGTTGCGTTTACGGTACCCTGAGCAAACAAAATCAACAATATTCGCTTTTCCCCGGAAGCCTGAGACCATTCAACCTGCAACCCTTTTATGAAGCAGGAGCAGGGATTGAAAATATATTCAAAATCATCAGGATCGATGCGGTATGGAGGATGAGCCACCTGCATGACGCAGGCAATCCCAATGTAGCTAAATTCGGAATATTCGCTTCCTTGTTCTTTTCTTTCTAATTTTGCAGCAGGGCAGTTACCATGGCAATAAATTCACCTTATGATCCTCAGAACTGAAAAAATCGTCAAAAAATACCGGAAACGTACGGTGGTCAATGAAGTTTCCATTGAACTCAACCAGGGTGAAATCGTAGGTTTGCTGGGCCCCAACGGTGCAGGAAAGACCACCTCCTTCTATATCATTGTCGGTCTTATCAAACCCTTTGCAGGCCAGGTATTTCTTGATGATTTTAATATCACCAAAGAGCCGATGTACAAGAGGGCGCAACGCGGTATCAGCTACCTTCCCCAGGAGGCCTCCATCTTTCGTAACCTGAGCGTTGAAGACAATATCAGGGCAATCCTTGAATTCACGGATCTCACCAAGAACCTCCAGCAGGAACGGCTTGAAAAACTGCTGGATGAATTCGGGCTTCAGCATGTCAGGAAAAGCCACGGTATCACACTTTCAGGCGGAGAACGCAGAAGATGCGAGATTGCCAGGTCGCTTGCCGTCGATCCGAAATTCATCCTGCTTGACGAACCCTTTGCCGGCATCGACCCCATTGCGGTGGAAGACATTCAGCAGATCGTAAAGAGGCTGAAGGAGAAGAATATCGGGGTGCTGATCACCGACCACAATGTTCACGAGACCCTTTCAATCACCGACCGTTCCTATTTACTGTTCAACGGATCGATTCTTCGTGCCGGTACCGGGCAGGAACTGGCCGACGATCCCTATGTAAGGAAAGTTTACCTCGGACAAAATTTCGAGTTGCGTTAAACCCCTTCCCTGCAGGGATTTACTCCACGATATAACTCTGAAAAAAGATCGACATCAGCACATATAGGATGATCATCACCGGGATGGCGCTGAGAAAAAACAGGATGAAGAGAATCACCGAGGATATGAGAAGTACATAGCGAAGCTGGTTGCCCTTCCATGCAAGATTTTTAAATTTCATCGAAAATATCCGGAAGTCGGAGATCAGGAGGTATGAAAAGAACACCACCAGGATAGTCAGGATCCGCGTGTTTGAGAAGAAGGTGACCATGAAATCAAGATGGACCAGGCTGAAGAGGCCGGGCTGAACATAAAGGACAAGGGGCACCGAGGCGAAAAAAATGGCAATGGCGGGTGTAGGCATGCCGATGAAGTTCACCTCCTGCCTGATATCGATGTTGAATTTGGCAAGCCTCAGTGCCGAACAAACAGGAATGAGCATGGCAAGGTACGGGGTAATATGCATCTGGTCCACGGCATTGCAGCTACCGGCACAGTGAACCGACAATAAACGGAATATCATTATCCCGGGTGCGACGCCGAATGATACCATATCGGCAAGTGAGTCGAGTTGTTTGCCGAGTTCTGAATATGCTTTCAGGATCCGGGCAGCATTCCCGTCTAGGAAATCGAAAACGGCCGCGATAAAGATGCACAGGGCTGCATACGGATAGTTCCCATCAAACGTGAGGGTAATTGAAATTAGCCCGCTAAGCAGGTTGAATGTCGTAAGGATGTTCGGAACATACTGTTTGATTCTCATAATACTTTCTTTCCTGCAAAATTACCTATTATTTCCTATAATATTAGATAGTCGGAAACGATTATGCTTCGGGGAAATTATCCTATTTTTAGGCTGTTTATTCATTAACAGTTAAAATCAATCCCGACAACCATGAAAAAACTTGCAATCAAACTGTTACTGCTGTTTTGCGGCTTGCTCTTTCTTCCGGGGAACCTCCTGGCACAGTTCACCGTTTCAGGCGAATTCAGGCCCAGGCTTGAATACCGCGACGGGTATGCAAAACTGAGAGATTCGAGCATGACGGCTTATCCGGTTATTTTAGGCAGAAACCGGCTGATTTTCGATTATAAAAACGAACAATTCATGGCTAAGTTCTCCCTTCAGCATGCTTATGTTTTTGGAGAGAACAACTATGGTTCTGACACAATTACCCGCAACACCGTTAATATCTTTGAGGGCTGGTTTAAATACAATTTCACCAAAGTGTTTGCCGTTAAGATTGGCCGGATGGAACTGGTTTATGACGATGCAAGGCTCTTCGGCAATTCAAACTGGTCGCCCAAAGGGGCTACCCATGATGTTGCCCTGCTCCAGTGGGAGGCAGCCCGCGCCGGGTACCGTGGCGACTTTGGATTTGCCATCAACAACACCGCTCCTGCCTCCAATTTCCTGTCATCCTATCTGTTGAAAAATTATAAATACATGGGTTATGTGTATGAACAGAAGAAATTTTTCAAAGAAAAATTTGTTGTCAGCTTGCTGGGCATCATGGATGTATTTCAAAAGCCCAGTAAGGTCACCCAGGTGAAAACCACGCATAACGAAACGCTTTATGTTATCAACAGCAACCATGATACCATCGGTACCACTACGGTAACAACTACCAGTACAGGATCAGTCACGACAACATATCCCGGCCAGCTGTATGCCCGGCTTACAGCTGGGGGCACAGCCGCCTTCACATGGAAAAACCTGAAGGTTTTCGCATCAGGCTATTACCAGGGCGGCCATTTTTCCGATGGCAAAACGATCAATGCAGGATTTTTCTCAGGGTTTGCCTCGTACAGGGTTGTAAAACCCCTTACCCTGCTGGCCGGTTGCGAGTTTTTAAGCGGCAATGATTATTCGAATACAACGGCGCTGAAAACCAAATCCACCTCTTTCTCCACATTATATGGCACAAGCCACGGATTTTACGGCTACATGGACATGTTTTCAACCCATGTGACCAGTGGCAGCAGCGCCGGATTAACAGATCTGTACGCAAGGGCAACGCTCATGATCAATGAAAAAATCTCCCTTGAGGCAACCTGGCGGATGATGGGGCTGGCCAAAGGCTACCTGCAGGTGACTCCGAAAAAAGCCGGTGATCTGCCATACGAGGCGGTTAACAAGAAGCTTGGTTCAGAGGCTGATATGATGTTCGTTTACAAACCCTTCACCAATTTTGAAGTGAATGCTGCATATTGCTTTTTCATGCCCACATCTACCATGGAGAAGCTGAACAGCCTGAAACAAGGGACCAGCAAATGGGCCCAGTATGCCTACATCATGCTGACTTACAAACCCTCGTTTTTCAATTCCGACAAACACTGATACTTTCCTGATTTTTTTTCCGTCCTTTGCAGGAAATTATTGCAATGTCTGACCCCGGTGCCATACGTATTGCCGATTACAACTACCTTTTACCGGATGACCGGATTGCACAGTTCCCGCTGGCCGACCGCGACGCATCAAACCTTCTCGTAT
>JBAXFZ010000196.1:0-7872 GCA_037139685.1 Bacteroidota bacterium | reverse complement strand
AACGACACCTATTCGCTGCACGGAACTTACGGCGGAACCTGGGGCGGCAACAACGCCACGGATGCCCTGATCGTACAGCTCAATATCCTCGGGACATACCCGCTGGCCGGCATCAGGGCCGTCGTGGCCGATGTGAATGCCAGCTCAACCATCACCGCGCTCGACGCACTCTACATCAAGCTCAGGACTGTCGGCTCGGTAACCTCCTACCCCGCTGGCGACTGGAAAGTCACCGACACCACCGTAACCCTAACGGGAATATCGGCTGCAACTGTTGATCTCCCGGCATTGTGCGTGGGCGATGTCAACGGTTCATTCTCACCGCTCAGCTTTAAGGAGACAAATTCTCTCTCCGTCAGTGAAGACGGCGTGATGGCTGTACCGGTAGGCGAACCGTTCATCTACACCATCCGCGCAGGAAGGCCGGCAAACCTTGGCGCCATGACCCTCCATATGGGTTACGACAGCCAGCGGTTCGAGGTGATCGATGTGGCCGCTCTGCCAGATGGAATGAAGTATGTGATCGGGCAGGGAAAAATTTCCGTTGCCTGGTCAGACATCAACCCGATGAACGTGAAACCGGGTGATGTCGTGCTGAGCCTCAGCATGCGCGTGAAGCAGCAGATAGCAGAACCCTCGCAGGTGTTTACCCTTGCGGCAGGCAGCGAATTTGCCGATATCCTTGCAGTGCCTTACGACAACTTCAACCTGAAAATGTCGGGTGTGGTTACCCCCGACGGGACCAGGAGCTTCTCCATGTCAAACTACCCGAACCCGTTCTCAGGCAATACGACGATCATCTGGAACCTGCCCGAAAACGGTCACGTCAGGCTCGTCCTGACCGACATGACGGGCCATACGATCAGCACGCTGGCCGACAGGCAGGAGCTGGCCGGGGTACATTCGGTCGTGTTCGATCCTTCGGGGTTAACCCTGGCACCGGGCGTCTATCTCTGCAAGATCATTTTTGACGGTGTTACCGATAAATACGTGAAGGTTAACAAAATGGTGTTTATGAGGTAACCGGAATAACCTGTGTTTTTTAACAATTGAGCTCAGAATAGAGGGTGTCCCAAAAGGTCGCCCTCTTTTTTTTGTTTTCCTCAGGCAAGTGGCATTGTCAGCGCAACGTTCCTGCGCCTGGAGCATTTACATTGCTTTGTCTGATCATATTATACTCTTTTCAATACATTACACAAACAAATCATTATCATATCGTTAACATTCTGATCGTTGTAATCGAATAACTGAACCGAAGCAGCCGGCCACCTCATGAAAGTCAAGTTAATAATCTTGTCATATTTAGGTTTAATGTTTAAGTTTGTATATGGTTTCAGTTACAGGTTCATTAATGGTTCTTAATCACGGATAAAATACCGCAGTGCTAAATTTCTCTCCTGGAAAACCGCCGATTTATCTATATTAACAAGAATACAGATTCAGGATCAGTCTAAATGACACAGTTCAAAACAAGCGATTATGAACGATGAGTATAATAAATCAGAAAATGAGAAACTGCGTCAGAAAGCCGAAGTGCTACTGGAAATTGCCTCTCAGCCGGATGCCGTCCCCTCCCCCAACCTATCACAAGCGGACATATTAAAGCTCGTTCACGAACTGCAGGTGCACCAGGTTGAGCTGGAAATGCAGAATGAGGAACTCATGGTCGCAAGGTCTATCTCAAAGGATGCGGCAGAAAAATATACGAATTTGTATGAATTTGCGCCCGCGGGCTATTTTACCATTTCAAAAGACGGAAGGATTCTTGAGACAAACCTTAGTGGGACAAAATTATTAAACAACAACCGCTCTCATCTGCAAAACAGTTTGTTTGACCATTACGTTTCTAAAGACACCAGGTCAATTTTCAACCAGTTCCTGAATAAGGTGCTCAACAGTAC
The DNA here is from genome assembly GCA_037139685.1 of Bacteroidota bacterium. Taxonomy (GTDB): domain Bacteria; phylum Bacteroidota; class Bacteroidia; order Bacteroidales; family FEN-979; genus CAIVAT01. The sequence goes on along the minus strand of JBAXFZ010000196.1, from coordinate 5,971 downwards.
GGAAAATGAATCGTGCGAGGTGACCCTGACTGCGGATGGCAGTACACCTGTGTTTGCCCACCTTACCGGTGTTTCATTAAAAAACCGCGAAAATTGCCTGCTGACAGCAATCGATATTACAGAACGCAAACTGGCGGAAGATCAGGCAAAACAACTTGCCGCAATCGTTCAATCGTCAGAAGATGCCATCATTGGAAAAAATCTGAAAGGGATTATCACAAGCTGGAACAAGGGCGCGGAAAAAATCTACGGGTATACCGAGAGTGAAATGATTGGAAAACCTATTTCATGCCTGATCCTGAGCGGAAATGAGGATGAGGTTCCTGCCATCCTTGAAAGGATTATGTCAGGTCAGGTTATCCGACATTACGAAACATCGCGCAGGAGAAAAGACGGTGCGGAAATTCAGGTGTCGCTCACAATTTCGCCCATCCACGATTCCGATGGCAGTATCATTGCTGCATCGACCGTAGCAAGGGAGATCACCGAACGGAACCTGTCAGAGAAAGCATTGCATGAGAGCAGGAAAGAACTGGTTTACACCATCAGCCAGCTCGCATTGGCCCAGCAAACCGGGCATGTCGGTTCCTGGAATCTTAATCTCAAAACCCAGAAAATAAGTGGATCAGCAGAGGCTAAGCGACTATTCGGCCTTTTTGATAATGAGAATTCTTTCGACCTTCAACATATTGAAGCCTGTATTCCCGATCGCCAGCGGGTTCATCAGGCGCTGGCAGATCTCATATCGGAGGGCACACCCTATAACCTTGAATATGTAATCAACCCCGCCGATGGATCAGAACCAAGGGTCGTCATCTCAAAAGCCACGATTGAAAAAGACTCAGCCGGCCATCCGGTTTCAGTGAACGGTATCGTTCAGGAAATCACCGAAAACAAGCTCGTTCAAGATAAATTACTGTCGCAAACAATGTTGCTTGAGGCCCAGTTAAACTCTACCATCGACGGGATTTTAATAGTCGGCCCGGGGAACAAACGGATCCTGATAAACCGGCGTATGTTTGAGATTTTCAAGATTCCTGCTGATATCGCAGCAGATGAAGATGATTCTAAATTATTGAAGCATGTAATGGATTTGACCAAAAATCCCGCTAAGTTTCTTGATAGGATCAAATATCTTATTGATAATCCTGAAAAGGAGAGCCGTGATGAAATTGAATTTGCGAACGGGATGGTGATCGACAGGTATTCTGCGCCGGTGGTTGACAAGAATGGAAAAAACTATGGGAGGATATGGATATTCCGAGATATAACCGAACGCAAACTGGCAGATGCATTGTTCAGGGACATCATTGAAAAAAATCCGGTGTCAATTCAGATTCTGAACATGGATGGCTATACAATCCAGACAAATTCGGCACACACAAAGCTTTTTGGCGTTAAAACCCCGGCAGAATATTCCATTTTTAAAGACACTCAACTATTGCAGCAGGGATTGGGGGAATTATTCGATAAAATTAAACAGGGTGAAACTGTATACTTTCCTGATTCCAAATTTAATGTCCACGACGTTGACCCTTCGTTTCCGGATGTCACGGCATGGATTAAGGCAATAGGATTCACATTGCAGGGTGAAAATGGAGCGCCCAACCGGGTGGTACTGATGCATGAAAATATCACTGAACGCGTACATGCAGAAGCGATGTTCCAGGATATTATTGATAAAAATCCGCTGTCAATCCAGATAGTTGACAGCGACGGATATACGGTTAATGGAAATCCTGCATATGTAAAACTTTTTGGGGTAATGCCTCCTCCCGACTTTTCAATTTTTGCCGACCTGCAAAGCAAAGACCCGGAACTTGAGAAATTGATTTTGCTTGCCAAAAGTGGTGAAGTAGTTCATCTCCCCGATTTATATTATAATACAAAGGATATCGACCCAGGTTTACCTGATAACCCTGTTTGGATACGTGCACTTATTTTCCCGTTGAAGGACAACAATGGAAAATTCGTTCGATTTGTTTTTATGCACGAAGATATTACAGGACGTAAGCTGGCCGAACAGGAATTAATCAAAACCAAGGAAAGGGCCGAAGAATCCGACCGTCTGAAATCAGCATTCCTGGCAAATATGAGCCATGAAATCAGAACACCCATGAACGGGATCCTGGGATTCGCAGGATTACTGAAGGAACCTGGTCTTAACGGGGATGAACAGCAACAATACATCAGGATCATTGAAGATAGCGGTATCCGGATGCTTAATATCATCAACAACATTGTTGATATTTCAAAAATAGAAGCCGGGCAAATGGAAGTTGCACTTTCAAATGTGAATGTTAATGCAGTTACCGAATATTTGTATGCGTTTTTCAAACCGGAGGCTGAAACAAAGGGAATACAGCTGATCCTGAAAAATTCCTTGCCCGCAAATGAAGCTGTTATCATTACCGACAGTAACAAATTCGATTCAGTTCTTTCAAACCTTATCAAGAATGCCCTTAAATATACCCATTCAGGATACGTTGAATTCGGTTATCATTTAGTAGATGTACAACATGCAACAGATACGCTGCCTGCTGCAGTAGAGCAACATGCTCCAGTAGAGACGCAGCATGCGGCGTCTCTACTGGAATTTTTCGTAAAAGATACGGGCATCGGCATCCCAAAAGACAGACAGGAAGCTATTTTTGAACGCTTTATCCAGGCTGATATTTCCGATAAACAGGCATACCAGGGAGCCGGATTGGGATTATCTATTGCAAAAGCATATGTTGAAATGCTTGGCGGGAAAATATGGGTGGAAAGCGAACCAGGAAATGGTTCAATATTTTATTTTTCAGTTCCTTACAACCCGGCGAAGCAGGAAAACAGCGCTGTACTAAGATCTGCTTTCCCGGAAAACAAGGGCACTCAGATCAAAAAACTGAAAATTCTGATTGTCGAAGATGATGAAACATCTGACTTGTTCATCGAAAAGTTGATCAAGCAGTTCAGTAGTGAGGTTTTGCATGCAGGAACAGGAATTGAAGCCATCAGGTTATTCAGTAACACTCCGGATATTGATTTAGTGTTGATGGATATGAAGATGCCCGGAATGGACGGGTTTGAAGCCACCCGGCAAATCCGCCGGTTAAATAAGGATGTCGTTATCATTGCCCAAACCGCCTATGGCCTTTCAGGCGACCGTGAAAAATCTATAGAATCAGGATGCAATGATTACATTTCGAAACCCATAGTCAGTGAGAAACTGCTGGCGCTTATTCGAAAGTATTTCAACAAATAGAATACGGGATAACCGGATAACCAGGAATTTCCGGGGGGAAAGAAAAAAGCCCGTAAGTGATTAACCTACGGGCTTTTTCTCATTTTACTGGTGCCCAGGACAAGACTCGAACTTGCACATCCTAAGGACACTACCCCCTCAAAGTAGCGTGTCTACCAATTTCACCACCTGGGCATTTAAATGTACAAAATACGAAGTACTAAGTACGATTTGGGGGTGCAAAGGTAATTGTTTTTTGTAATCATACAAAGAAAAATGACATCATAGTATCGAAATTATGAATGCCACCGACAAACCAAAGCAAACGGTTATGAATTTCTGCAGGTTGTACCTGTGATTTTCCTCTGTCTCGAACAAAATTGAAGTTGAAACATGCAGGAAAATCCCAATAACAATGGCCAGTATATAGTTGAAATAGGTATTTAGTGAAGCCGCCAGCGAGGTGTCGAGGAGGTAACTGAAGACGGAGCCCAGCGGTGTCATCATCGCAAAAATCATCAGGTAAACAAAAGCCTTGGTTCTTGAACACCCGTAATGCAGGTAAAGACTCATCAGCGTAAGGGATATCGGGATGTTGTGCACGACAATCCCAAGCACGAGCGTATGCTGCAGTTTCAGGTCAAAACCGGCTACGATCGGCATCCCTTCCAGAAAGGAATGAATACACAAACCAAGCAGCAGCAGGAATGGAGACACCCTTTCACCCTCGGCATGGGCATGTTTATGGCCATGTTCGGCCCCCTCAGTGATCAGTTCAAGCAAAAGCTGCAGTAAAAATCCGGCCAGCACGAACAGCCCGGTAAACATGGCAGGTTTGCTGAATACCTCGGGGATGAGTTTTAAAAAGGTGATCCCGATCAGGAATGCCCCGCTGAAGGCCAGCATAAATTTCAGTACCCTGTTGTTATCCGGCCTGAAAAGAAACACAAGGGATCCGCTTCCCAGCACCGTTACAATCAACACCAAGTAAATAAGAACGTTCATGACAAAGCTGTTTTAAGTTATCTATATGGAGGCTTCTATTCTGTGGCCTACGCCCTCTCCAGCCGTAAGCTGCAGAAGATCAGCCCCCCCGCATATCAATTTTTATGATTGCACAGGTCTTTCTTAAATAATTACCGGCTAAAATTACAACAATTTTATTACCTGTTCCATCTTACCCGGTTTTGCTGCAGGTCGCCCTGATGTTCCGGGTACCGATTCCAATTTTAAAATACCGGCATACTGTAATTTCAAAACCAGGCAGGCGGTCAACTCCGGGGTGACCGGGATGGCAGGCTGCATACGCATCATGACGTTGCGCTTGAATTCCGGAACCTGTACCTGCAAAAGGTGTTTATGGTTATTTTAAACGGAAATAGTGAAAAATATTGACATGCAATTCTTTAAATTGATATTTTTGACAAGGTAAATATGAACCTGTAAAACTATATATTATGAATGATCAAAACCTGCTGCAACTAAAACCTGACCGCCTCTGGCACTACTTCCTCGAGATCTGCAAGGTACCGCGCCCATCTAAAAAAGAGGAGCAGATTGCCGCCTACCTTAAAGAATTTGCGGATAAACATAAACTTGAATGTATCGTGGATAAAGCCGGGAATGTTCTTATCAAAAAACCGGCAAGTCCCGGGTACGAAAACCGCAGTACCGTTATTCTGCAGAGCCACCTTGACATGGTATGCGAGAAGAACTCCGATACCCGGCATGATTTCGATGTGGATCCCATTGTTCCATGGGTCGACGGGAACTGGGTAAAGGCAAGTGGCACTACCCTTGGAGCCGATGACGGGATTGGCATTGCAGCCAGCCTGGCGATCCTTGAAGCAGGCGACATCCCGCACGGTCCGATTGAAGCCTTGTTTACGGTTGATGAAGAAACAGGGCTTACCGGGGCATTTGCGCTGACAGCCGACCAGCTCGGGGGACGAATCCTGATAAATCTTGATTCGGAGGATGAGGGCCAGCTGTTTATTGGCTGTGCCGGGGGAAAAGATACGGTGGCCATGATGCCGCTGGATACAGAGCCGGTTCCCGACGGCCATATACCTTTCAGGGTAAGCATCACCGGGCTTACCGGTGGTCATTCGGGTGATGATATAAACAAAGGGCTGGGAAACGCCGTTAAACTTATGAACCGCTTCCTGTGGAATGCCCAGCACTCGTTTGAAATTGCCGTTGCAGACATCAATGCCGGGAACCTCCGCAACGCGATTGCCCGCGAAGCCTTTGCAGTTTTCACAGTCCATATGGACAATGAAGCCCCCCTGTTCGATTACGCTGAGCAGTTTTCGGCCGATATAAAGGCTGAACTGCATGCCACGGAACCGGGGCTCAGTTTTGAAATGGTGCCTTGCCCGATGCCCGAAACCGTATTGAACGACGTTCTCCAGGCCGACCTGCTCGATGCCCTCTATGCCTGTCCGCATGGCGTTATCGCCATGTCGCGCGAGATTCCCGATTACGTGGAGACCTCCACAAACCTGGCTTCGGTTAAGTTTGTCGATAAAAAGATCGTCATCACAACCAGCCAGCGGAGTTCGGTGGAATCGTCCAAAAAAGATGTAGCGGATATGGTTGCCAGCGTTTTTTACATGTTGCAGGCCGATGTGGAGCATTCCTCCGGGTACCCGGGCTGGAAGCCCAATCCCGATTCTGAAATCCTAAAAATCACTGCTGATGCCTATCGCCGCCTCTTTTCCCAGGAACCAATAGTCCTGGCGA
>JBAXFZ010000195.1:0-7875 GCA_037139685.1 Bacteroidota bacterium | reverse complement strand
CTGGGCGTTGCTTTCAGGCTGTACCCTTCGGCGGCAGGGGCGGAATTTCCTTTGGTCCTGGTAAAAATAACGGCATTCAGGTTCCTGTCGTTGGCTGTCATCTCCCTGACCCGGAGGTCGGGGCCGCCGGCGATGTTCAGCTGGTCGGCGAACAGACGGGCAATCTTCACCATCTCCTGGTCGCCGGGGGATACCAGCAGGGTGGTCTGGTCATTGATGACAAATACACCCGGTTTGCTTACCACCGACAGCGGTTTCGGAACGACCGTGACAGAGGGCAGGGATGTATGGGTAGCTGCCTGGAATACAAGCGGGATCAGCAGGAATAGTGTTAAAACAGGAAATCGGTACATGCGTATAATGTTAAAGATAATATTATGCAAAATAAGCAATAAAATCGATTGATTTTGAATTCTTTTTCCGGGAAAACAAGCCTGGTTTAACACAGCGAAACCTGTTGTTGTCCCGGGGTGCGGTTTCAACCCGGTTGTGCGGTGATCCTCCTGATGATCTCCTGCATCTCCCCGTAATGGTGCTCCATGCTTTCCAGCAGTTTGAACTGTGCGCGGGCCCGCTGCAGGTTATGGCCCGGGAACGAGGTTTTAAAATAGTGATCCCCGTCGATATGGTCAGTGAGAAAACGCAAACCGATCAGGTAGGTCATAAATTTGGCTGAAAAAGCCAGGTGGCTGCTTTCGGCCGGTTCGAGGAACCTGCCGGCAACGGAGAGGTATCCTTCTGAATAGGCTTCAAAAAGAACAAGGTCGATATGCACCTGAGAAAGGTCGGGTTCATCCTCCTTCCCGGTGTTGGCGCCAGTGCGGATGGCATCCCCGAAATCATACAGCAGGTAGCCCGGCATCACCGTATCGAGATCGACAACGGCGATGGCCTTGTTGTCGGGGTCAAAGAGGACATTGTTGAATTTGGTGTCGTTGTGCGTAACTCTCAGCGGGATGCGGCCCTCTTCGCCCAGCCTGAGGATGGTGTGCATCTCATCCGCGCGCGATTCCGCAAAGGCAATCTCACCGGCAACCTCCTTCACCCGCCCGGCAGGGTCGCGCACGACTGTTTCACGGAAGGTCTTTATCCGTGAGCCAATGTGGTGAAAACCGGGAATGATCTCAAACAACCCCCTTGCATCGATATCCGAAGCCAGGTACTGGAACAGGCCGAAAGCTTTGCCCGCTTCACGGGCCAGTTCGGTGCCTTCAACGATGTCGTAGCTTTTTGTATCGCGCACATGGTCGTACATGCGCCAGTAATTCCCCTCGGGATCATGGAAAAAATAATTGCCGCCGCGGGTTTCGATCAGCTGAATGACGCGAAACCAGGAGAGGGTCTCGTCCCGGCAAAGCAGCCTCTGCTTCAGGTGCCGGGTTACCTTCAGGATGTTGTTTGTCAGTTCGGGAACATTCCTGAAAATCGCATGGTTGATCCGCTGTAACACATAATCAGGAGTGTCGGCCGGGGCGGTGGTGATGAGCCATGAGTCGTTGATGTGGCCCGATCCGATAGGCGAGGCTGACTCAAACCGCCCCTCCGTTTTAAACTGGGAAACGATGTCTTTCAGGTGGTTCATGAACGAGTTTGAATCTGTGGAATTTCTTTATTGCAAAAGGGGTGCCGGAATAAATAACCCATGTGGGAGCCGGAACCGATCCCCGGTCAAAATTACAAACTTTTTTTTCGGTATTTTCGCAGCATATCTATCCAAAGGCAAAATGAGCAAACAATCCTCTTCAAAACCGATCTCCTCTTTCCCCAAAAACTTCTGGACGGCCATCTCCATGGAATTTTTCGAACGGGGTTCCTATTACGGCGTGATGTCGGTTCTTTCGGTCTACCTGGTCTTATCGAAAAGCGAGGGAGGACTTGGTTTTTCGAAGGAGAGCGTGGGGGTGATAAAAAGCACCATCACCCCGCTGCTCTACTTCCTGCCCATCCTGTCGGGAGCCATCGGCGACAGGTTCGGGTACCGCAAGGTGCTGTTCTTTGCCTTTTTCACCATGAGCCTTGGATACTGGCTGGCCGGGTTTTCGACGACCTATGTTACGGTATTCGGCAGCCTGGTCCTGGTAGCGCTGGGTGCAGGGTTTTTTAAACCCATGATTTCGGGATCGATTGCCCGGGTGACCGACGCCTCAAACTCCTCGCTCGGATTCGGGATTTACTACTGGTCGATCAACCTGGGGGCCTTTCTTTTCCCGCTGATCCTTGTGCCCTGGCTCAAATCCATCTCCTACAACTATATCTTTTTCATGGCGGCGATCGGGACAGGATGGATGCTGGTACTGAACTTCTTTGTGTACAAGGAGCCCACCGGTGCGCGTGCGGCAAAGCCGCTGGGACAGGTGTTCACCGAAATGATAACCGTTTTGCGTGATTTCCGGTTCATCCTGATGATCGTCATCTATTCGGGATTCTGGATCATGTATTTCCAGGTTTACGATTCGGTGCTGTGGTACCTGAAGGAGAAGGTGGACATGACGGGTTTCAACAACCTGGTCAACGGCATACTGTCGCTGGTACTGGATCATCCCGCATGGAAATTCGATGCGGAACATGTCACCGTGATGAATGCCGGGGCGATCATCCTGCTGCAGCTGCTTGTCTCGAGCCTGGTACGAAAGACAAAGGCCCTGCCTACGATGATCTTCGGGATCTGCCTCGGCTCACTCGGGATGGGTATGCTGGCCATCTCCCCCAGCGGCTGGATTTTCCTGGCATCGATGTTTATCTTCACCCTGGGCGAGATGATCGCCCACCCGAAGTTCATCGCCTATGTCGGGCTGATAGCCCCCCAAGACAAGAAGGCGCTTTACCAGGGCTGGTCGTTCATGTACGGGGTGATCGGCAGCGGGGTGGGAGGCGTGCTGGGGGCGGCGCTTTACGTGCAATTCGTCGAGAAGATGAACCGCCCCTCCCTGCTCTGGCTTACCTTCAGCATGATCGGGGTTTTTACCATCATCGGGCTGCTGCTCTTCAACCATTTCCTGGCGCCAAAGGAAGGTAGCGAGGCGGCGAGGTAGCTATTTCGTTACCTCGCTACCTGTAAAGGGTTCCATCCCAAAACTATACTCATAGCTCCCCGCCGGGAGGGTATACGCGTCGTGGGTCCTGGCTCCCCAGCTGTCGTCGCCACCGACCCCCATTTGTTTGAAGTCGATGTTCAGGTCGGTGAAGGGGTTTTTAACCAGGTCGTTCAGGTGTTTTCCCCCCTGTTTAAACCCTTTCATATCATCGTAGGTATACGGGAGTGCGCTGAAACAAAGCAAAGGCTGGCCCGTGAACCTGATCCCGGTATGTTTGGGACCATCAAGCGTCATCCAGCGGACATCGGTTTTATAGCCGTATTCCTGCGGACGGACATAGGGGCAGGGCTGGTTGTCCACCTGGCCCTCGTAAATGCCAACGAATGACGCAAATTTCCGGTCCTGGTAGTTTTCCCATGGGCCCCGTCCATACCAGATTACCCTGTTGTATTCGGAGCTGATCTGCATGTTCATTCCAAACCGCGGCAATTCAGGAAGTTTGTCTTTCATGGGTTTCAAGGAGGCCGTCACGACGATCTTCCCGTCGGAATGAACCCGGTAGGCGACCGTTTCGGTGGCAACGGAATCGGGGAAGGTCATCTGAACGGTAACCAGGATCTCGTCATCCGATATCTTCTGAACCTTAGTCCCGGTCACTTCCCGGTTTTCTGAAGCATCAAACCAGGGTTTGCATCGTTTGGGCATGCCGTTGCCGATATCGTTGTCGGTCGGTGCCCTCCTGAAATTAGGCAGGGGGCCGCGGCGGATAAGGTCGGCATCGTGGAATTTCCAGGAGGAGATCGTGCCTGCCGCCTTGTCGAATTCAACCGAAAACCGGTCGCCGGTAATTGAAAGCAGGTGTTCGCCGTCGGTCATTGTAAGTCTGGAAACTTTCCCTTCGACCGTCATTGCGGGATCCTCTCCCTGCGTTGGCAGGGGGAACTGCTCTGCAGCCAGCACGTGGCCTCCGGCCAGCAATCCCCATGTTGACCGGGTCTTCATGTAAACATTAAGGAAATATTCGGTTTTGGACTTTGTCTTCAGCAGGGGCAGGGTAATGGCTGCCTCCTTTTGGGATTCTGGCAGCAGCGTAAACGGGGGCAGTTTCCCCACCTGGACAACCTTCCCGTTATTCAGCAGCTCCCATGAAACCTCCGTGTTGGAGAGGTCATAAAAATCATATTTGTTCAGGATTGTAATCTTCCCCGGGTCGGTCATGGTGAATTTTACATACTGGTATGTTTTCTTCACCTCGTAATAGCCGGGATGGGGCTTCCGGTCGGGTGCGACGATGCCGTTGCACTGGAAGTTGCCGTCGCTGGGAACATCTTTGGGACCATAGTCGCCTCCAAAGGTCCAGTACTCTCTCCCGTTTTTATCCTTCGCATATAATCCCTGGTCGACCCAGTCCCAGATACAGCCGTCCTGCAGCTGCGGGTATTTCCCGATCACATCCCAGTACTCCTGGAAATTCCCGGTGCTGTTCCCCATCGCGTGGGCGTATTCGCACATGATGAGCGGCCTCAGCTGGGGTGAGTAACCGTACCATTTGAGATCCCAGGGGGCATAGTACATCGGGCAGAAGATATCGGTGTTGGACCCCTGTTCGGCCCGCTCGTACCAAACCGGGCGGCTGGTGTCGCGGTGTTTCACCCAGGCATAGGTAGCCTCGAAGTTGCATCCGTTCCCCGCTTCATTGCCCAGCGACCAGATGATCACGCAGGGGTGGTTTTTGTCGCGTTCGACCAGCCGCTGCGTGCGGTTCAGGTGTGCCTTGAGCCACGCGGGGTTGTTGCCCAGGGTGCGGTCGGGGTCGTAGCCCATGCCGTGCGATTCGATGTTGGCTTCATCGATGACATACAGCCCGTATTCGTCGCACAATTCGTACCACCAGGGATCGTCGGGATAGTGGCAGGTGCGCACGGTGTTGATGTTGGCCTCCTTCATGAGCTTTATATCCTGGACCATCCGCTCACGGGAGATCACGTGCCCGGTAAACGGATCGGTCTCATGGCGGTTCACCCCTTTGACCAGGATGGCCTTCCCGTTGACAAGGAACTGGCCGTTTTTCACCTCCGTAGTTCTGAACCCGACCCGGCAGCCGGTCGATTCAAGAATGTTGCCATCCTTGTCCTTCAGGGTAAGCACGAGGTGATAGAGATTCGGGATCTCCGCGCTCCATTTCAGCGGGTTGGGAATGTATTTTGCAAAAAGCACGGTGTCTTCCGTATCGTTGTTGGGGCGGAACTTAATGGTTTCAGTAATAACAGGGACTGTTGAAGCAGGTGATTCGTAAAGTGACAGGCCGATGGAGTATTCGGGCCGCAGGAAGGGACCGTCGAGGTCGGGGGAAGGATTTGTCATTTCACCCTTTACAATGGCAGCCACCCTGAGCATGCCATGCCGGTAACCGGAGAAGAGGTCGCCCGTGGCCGAGAAGTCGCGGATCCGTGTCTTCGGCGTTGAAAAGAGGTAAACGTCGCGGTTTATCCCGCTCATGCGCCACATATCCTGGCATTCCAGGTAGCTCCCGTCGGACCACCGGAATACCTCGATTCCCAGTACGTTTGTTCCTTTCCTAAGGTATTTGGTGATGTTGAATTCCAGCGGGGTCTTGGCATCCTTGCCCATGCCAATGCGCTGGCCGTTGACCCATACATAGCAGAAGGATTTCACCGCTTCGAACCGGAGGAACACCTCCCGGTCGCGCCATGTACCGGGGACCTGGAAATCGCGGCGGTAGGTTCCCACCGGGTTGTAATCGTGCGGTACCTTCGGGGGGTCGGGCTTCATCAGGTGTTTGAACTCATACGGCTGGTTGACGTAGATCGGGTAGCCGTATCCCTGGATCTCGATAGTGGAGGGCACCTGGATATCCTTCCAGCTGCTGACATCATAAGTATCGTCGCTGAAATTCACCGGCCGCATGCCGGGGTTCTCCGACCAGTTGAACTTCCAGCTCCCGTTGAGCAGCATAAACCAGGGGGAGGCGGTGCGGTCGTTTTTCAATGCGTCTGATTCATTGCCGAAGGGGAGAAAAGAGGCGCGGGGAATTTCGTTGCTGATGCCTGTCAGCTGCGGGTTTTCCCAGTCGGGAGGCTGGGTTTCCTGAGCAAATGCGGAGGAGGAGAGAAACAGCGAAATGGCGAAATAGCGAAATAGCGAAATGGCGAAATGGCGAAATGGCGAAATGGGGTTCATGGTTGATTTCTTTGTTCGAAAATAAGAAAATTCTGCGACCTGGAGGACGGTGACGCCGGTTGTTTTATTATCCTTCAGCGCATTTTTCAGATCGGCGATTGCTTTTTATTTTTTCTGTTTTACATTTGCCATCTAAGAACTAAGTTTTACATTTTGCAATTTGCATTTTGCACTTTGAATTTGAAGAAATTAATTGTCCTGACAGGGGCTGGAATCAGCCAGGAGAGCGGGATACAGACATTCCGCGATGCGGATGGTCTGTGGAATAATTACCGTATAGAGGAGGTTGCCAGCCCCGAAGCCTGGGAGCGGGATCCGGAGCTGGTGCTTGAATTCTACAACCTGCGCAGGAAACAGCTTTACGAGGTGGAACCAAACCAGGCCCACCTTTTACTTGCAGAACTTGAGAAGGATTTCGAGGTCCAGATCATTACCCAGAACGTTGATGACCTGCACGAGCGGGCCGGTTCGACAAGGGTGCTGCACCTTCACGGGGAGTTGAAAAAGGCCAGGTCGACTGTTGATGAAGATCTTGTCTATGTCCTCGATGACTGGGAACTGAAGATGGGCGACCTTTGCGAAAAGGGGTCGCAACTGCGGCCTCACATCGTCTGGTTCGGCGAAGCGGTTCCCAATATCATGCGGGCGACTGCACTCGTAAAGCAGGCCGATATATTCCTGGTCATCGGAACCTCGCTGCAGGTTTACCCCGCTGCCGGGCTTATGCAGTATGTGCCATCACGGGTGGCAAAGTATCTCATCGATCCCGAAGCCAGGCCGCAGTATCACGTGCCGAACCTCACCATCATCAGGGAAAAGGCAACTTCGGGGATGGTGAAATTCAGAGATCTCGCACCCGCTTGATTTTCTTCCAGTCGGTCACGGTGTGTTCAAACTCCGACTGCCCCGGCTTTCCCATATAGACCGACGATTGCCTGAACTCCATCTTTCCGGGCTCCTGTTTCTCAAGGTGAATATGAAGTTCCTGCGCACCCGTGGTTTCGGCGAGCCGGGCAATGTTGTGTTCCTTTACTCCGCTGCCTGGCATGATGATGATCCGGCCGGCCGCCCTGGCTACCAGGTCCCTGATAAGCGATTCCCCCTGCGGCGCCGTTGGCTGCTGGCCCGAGGTGAGAACCCGGTCGATTCCCAGGGCGATGAGATCCTCCAGTGCCCCGAACGGGTCGGCCGTCATGTCGAAGGCACGATGGCAGGTTATGCCCATGGGACGGGCAAGATCAACCAGCACCTTCATCCGCTGCTTGTCAATCGTGCCATCGGGTAACAGGATGCCGAAAACCACGCCATCGGCGCCAAGTTCCTTTGCCACACGGATGTCATCCTTCATAATCTCAAATTCATCATCCGAATAGAGGAAATCGCCGCCCCGCGGGCGGATCATCACAAAGAGCCCGATATGGAGGTTTTTTCTTGCAAACCGGATGGAGCCGGCGCTGGGGGTGGTTCCCCCGTCATGCAGGTTTTCACAGAGTTCAACACGGTCGGCACCGCCCCTCTGGGCTTCAACGGCCGAAGCGGCGGAGTTTACACAGGCCTCTAGGATCATGGAGTTTTTGGATTAAATGCAAAGTGCAAAGTGCAAAGTGCAAAGTGCAAAGTGCAAAGTGCAAAGTGCAAA
>JBAXFZ010000194.1:0-7883 GCA_037139685.1 Bacteroidota bacterium | reverse complement strand
GAGTTATCATAGCTGCTGTTTTTCCTTACTGGTATGAAAGTGCTTAATCAAATTAAAATATTTCAAAAATAATACAGATTCACCGATTGTTCCTTACATTTGATGTCGTTATGGGTGACAACAGAAGAAATAGCAGCTCAGGTATCATTATTCTTTTTTTAATGTTTGTCTTTTTTTCTTTTATTCATGAGGAAAAAGAAAGGCAGATATCAAGAACTGCAACACAATCACCTGGTATTTCGAACCCGGACAGGTCCGGCCAGGCGATTATCTGTCCTGCATTTTCAGATGCAGCGATAAACTTGTTCCGGACCGGCCCCCTCAATGTTAAATATTCATGGTCAGATTGTACATCAGGCAGAGAGCTCATTATTAACAACCTTTATTCCAGTTCTTTCAGCTCTTGTCAGCATAAATCTCATTTCAGAAATCCAAACCTCAGTTTATTTCTCCTGCAAAAAGTCCCGGATCAGGGAAAGGAAGAGGATAGCCTCTCAATAATTTAGTTTACCCTGCTGTTATTTTTTAACCACCGCATGAGAATGCATGGTTTAATTCGTAGATTTATTTAATCTAAATATATGATTATGAAAACGTTAAAATATATTTTATTGGGAATAATGTTAATCACTTTCATTCCCGTTTGCAGTTCACAGACACCAGCCAGAAGCAAACAAGTCATTACATTGCAAAGCATGCCAGGAAATGCACCCGATAACCTTCTGTCTGAATCGAAAGAGATTCTCTCACGAAGGCTGGGATTTATGAGTCTCCGGGATGTTCAGATTACACAGGATAATTCCAAATCCGAACTGGTCATAACAGTCGGGGATAAGATTTCCTGCGAGACGCTGTCTGAAGTTCTTTTGATTCAGGGGCGTGTTGGTTTTAAGGCTGACTCCCTCCTGATGTTAAACAAGGAGGACTTTATGGATGTGCATCCGGATTTCGTCAACCCCGGACAGCCCGCACTGTGTATCACGATTAAGGAAAACAGGTGGAAGGTATGGGAAAACATGACTGCCAGGAACATGAATAAACCTGTTGCCTTTGTATTGGACGACAAAGTTTATTCTGCCCCAAGGATTACGGATAAAATTTCACATGGAAAAATTTCATTGACCGGGAGCGGTTTTTCAAAGGCCGAGATCGAAAAGTTAGTTGCTGTAATTACAAGTGGACCAGTACCCTTGAAATTTATTATTGTGAGTAAAAATTAAGGAAAGCACCTGGTTCGAAAAAATCCCTGCCATTTCCGGCGGGGATTTTTTGTTTCATAACCTCCTGTGAGGAATCAAATACAATATTTGTCCATTTCCTCACTAAAAACAACCGCTTTCATGTTTCCCGCGATAATTCCAAAGATAGGTAACCGGTCAGTTTAGTGCAACCGGTTCCATTGAATAGTGAACCGCGCCGGATGCATAATAATTTGCGCATTACAGCCGGCACCCAGTCTCCGCAATCCTCATGTACGGCGAACCCAAACCCATATATGATTTCCTGTTCCAGGTGGTCAACATCAGCGGATTTTGTAATTTAGCGTTTAGATTCCTGATTTTATGAAAAGTCCTGGAGTGCTGCCTGTTTTATACCGGAATGAAAATGAAGCAAGATCTTAGTTTATTGAAACTTCTGTTATTGACGGGATTTTCATTATTCCTGGTAATGTGTAAAAAAAGTGAGACCGTACAGGTCCCTTCCGTATCGACATTACCTGCATCTGCAACCTACAGGTATGCTAAAAGCGGCGGGAGCGTAACCAGCGACGGGGGAGCGCCTGTAACCGCAAAAGGAGTTATCTGGTGCACCTGCGGGAATAACGGAAATGTCTCACTTTCAACTAAGACGGTTGACGGACAGGGTACCGGGAGCTTCAACTCTTACATTAACGGGTTGATCCCCAATACCGGTTATTATTTTAAAGCATACGCTACAAATTCGTCAGGCACAGGTTATGGCGAAGCCATCTATTGTAAAACTGCCGGGTTCCAACTGGATTCGGGATTAGTGGGATACTGGCCGTTCAACGGCAATGCAAATGATCCGAGAATAAACGGGGGTGGAAACGGAACGGTTTATGGCGCGGCATTAACGACTGATATGGCCGGCAATGAAAACCAGGCATATTATTTCGATGGCTCATCCTATATTAGTGTTCAAAGCATCCCGGGGTTTAATTTCGGGATGGGAGATTACTCCATCTCATTCTGGGTCCTGAAAAATGGCACGGGAAGGTTCCAGGGGATAATCAGCAAGGAGATTTCAAGCCCTTACTACACGGGCTGGTCGCTTTTTTTTATGGACAACAGGCTTAGTTTCAACGCAGGTATGGTTGAAAATGCCAATGGCTGGGAGGTTAACGGAAGTTTTGACGCATCCTATCCGGCGGATAACAGCTGGCATCATGTTGTTGTTGTATTTAAGCCTTCAGGTGGTGAGTACGATATCTTTTATGACGGATCAGTATATGCATTCGGGGGTGCTTCTGCCATGTTCAACCCGGACAATAACGGCAACCTTCGATTTGGCGTTGTCTACAGCACCCCTGACTTCAACAACCTGTTCATGACCGGGAAAATTGATAATATCCGCTTGTATAACAGGGTTTTATCAAATGATGAAATCGCATACCTGGCAGCAGAAAAATTATAATGACGTTGAAATGAGGATGTAAGTTTGCCCTGGCGGAGACCGGTCAGATAGCGCTTTCCCAGGGGGAATGTCAATTGCTTACCTTAAATTTTACCAGTCTTAAGGGTACGCCGGGGGCCTGTTTCAGGATCTGCAGACCATATATGGAGCCATCACGGAATATCATCTTTGATGGATTGATATTCAGTTCATATTCTTCGCACATGAAACTGCTTTGGCAGACAAACCTTCCGTTCTTTTCACAGATCCAGACATTGAATTTGTTGGCGTTCTCTTTCTTCGGATATTCAAAATAGAGAAGGTTGCCGTCCGAATCCCTGAGGATGGTCGAGAATGCGGGAATGGGTATCGGCTGGGTGATCCTGCCGAGGTCGGATTGCATAAGCTGAAGGATATGGTTGTCAGCAGTTTTAATTTCATCGGGAGATGCAAGGCCTGTATTTACCGGTATTTTCTTATGCCTGTAGTTGTCAATTGCTTTTTGCTGGATCTCTTTCTGTTCATCAACTGAAATGGTTCCAGGCGTCCAGTTGATCCTGCTTTTTGTAAGCAGCTCTCCCGCGGTGGAAAAAGTGAGTATTTCGCCTGTGCCGGGAATAGAGACGATCAGCTTGTCCGCCACACAGTCAATCCTTGGAGGAGAGGAAAGACCCGCGGTGTTCATGTAAGGCATCGTGGAAAATGAGATGCTCTTCCCGTTTGTGAAGGTGTATGAATAGGTAAAGAGCCTGGAACTGCTGCCTGTCTCTGGCTTGGCGAGATTGTTTTGCCAGATGATCTTTTGCGAATTATCCGGATAATTGACGATGGCAACAAAATCACAGAAGGAATTTTTCTTAATTACCCAGCCGACCACCGCTATTTTACCATTGGGCAGGGGAACCATCTGGCTGACCATATAATCGAGCTTGAGTGTCTTGACATACCTGCCGTTGAAATCAAAACACAGCGCATTCCCGGTGTTGTCGGGCAAAGTAAAGAATGTGTTGTTGACGACACCTTCAATTTCGGTTATCTCCCTGAAGGGAAGGCCCTTCTGGCTGGTTACGCAAAACTCCTTTTCAAATTTGCCGGAAGGAGAAAACCTGGAATAATAATTCCTGTACCGGTGATTTACAACCACCGAGCCATCGGGCATGACCACCAGTGATTTACGGCCGCCCATGGGGGTGCCGTAGATGGTGTCATAATAGGTTTTGAACACTTTGTTCCAGTCGTTCCCTTTTCCATATTCCGTGTCGGGGATCAACCTGACAGTGCCTTTTTTATAGATGTCAAGGAGCTTTTGTCCGTAAATCGACATGGCCATTAATGAAATGACCAGGGCTGAGGCTATTCTTTTCATGTGATAATATTTATTTTTTCGGGCCAAATGGAATAACCATAAATTATCATTCACGGTTTGCATGAACGTAGTTCTTATGGTTATTTCGTGGGTTTATGATTTATGTTTTTTCAAAGGCTGTGTTGCACTTTTATTTCAGCTGGTAAACGGTAACTTTCATGTTGGCGTCTATGACATTGATCACCAGTTGCTGCTTTGTGATGGTCTGGTTTGCATTGATCTCCCGGTCAACAGTGTGCATCACGACAATTTGCTGCCTTGCCGGGGTTTTGACGGTAAACACGACGGCTAAAACAATGCCGGCCAGCACGGAGGCTGCAACGAGGCTTAAGGCATATCTTCTGAGTCGTGTCGCTGCCAGGACATTCGGTATTCGCGCGGGCGCAATAAACCCGGGAATCGGAACTTCCTCGCTTACCAGGATGTTCAAAGCTTTCTTAACCTCATCGGAACGGTGTTGCAGTGCAGCTAACTGGTCAGTACATTCGCGGCAAACAGCCAGGTGCTTTCGGGCAGCTTCGGTTTCTTCCTCTGAAGCAGCGCTGTCGATACATCTCTGGAATACCTCCTTTTTAATACAGCTCATACTTTTGCTTTTTCAGTTCGTTCTCCAGTTTTTCCAGCGTCCTTGAAAGTGTTTTCCCTACCGAGGAAAACCGCATTCCGCTGGATTCAGCGATTTCCTTGTATGACATGCCTTCACTGTACAGGGCCATAAGGGCCCTTTCGTGCGGATTGAGTGCCGACAATGCCTTGCGAACCATGGTGATCCTTAGCTCCGTCATGTCATCCGGGTCATCCGATCTTTCAATATCTGAAGGCATGATCGTTTGAAACTTCCTTGCACGGTTAAGAAAATCCGTGCATTTGTTGACCACCACCCTGTAGAGCCAGCTTGACGGGTAAAGGATCAAATGTCCTTCCGTCTCCCGGTTGTAATAATGAACAAACACATCGTGCACGATATCCCTGGCAGCGTCGCTGTTGCCAACCATCTTCACGGCAACCCGGAACAATTTGTTATAATTCCCATTGTATATGCTCAGAAAATCGTTCAAAATGGATGATTTAATACTAAGTCAAAATTATTTGCATTTTGTGACATTAATACAATCATTTTTTTGGGGTCAATGAATTAACTGATAATTCTCCATAAATTTTTCCCTTGCAAATCAACCATTTTATGAAAATCCTGTATAAGGGAAAAGTCAGGTAGTTGAGCAGTCCCGGGTGAACAAAGCACCGTCCCTGACCTGGTTTTACCGGGGCAATCTGATCGTCTCAACTTGTGGATTGTCAAATAAGTATTTTGTCAACAAGAACGGGTACCAGGTAATGAGGTTCTTTGGTTTTTCCGGTCAGGCACCATTTATCCCAAGCGGCCTGGTGATCTCATCCCGGAAAGTTCCATCAAGCCCGTCGACAGGCAGGCTGAGCCGGATTGCCATTTCTTTGAGCACATTTTCAACCTCCTGCCAGGGCTCATTCTCGATGAGTTTAATCGTCAGCCGATGCCTGAGCTGGAAAAAGGATCTCCTGGCCTCAAAACTGTATTTCATCCGGTTGAAGAAATGGCTCTCTTCGGCATAATGATACGGAACATTGTCAACCGCCTTAAAAAGCCGGTACAGCCCCGTTAATGCTTCGTCCTTGTTCATGGTGTTATGCGACCAGTCCTGGTTGAACCCCTTCAACCCCCACTTTGCCCTGTTATCCGCTTCGGTCAGATCGGTAAGGGGATGTATCCTGAGCAGGAAAACTTCATAGCTGGCAGTCAGGTATGTCAGCGAAAGATCATTCAGGAAATTAATCGTGTTTTGGATGGTCTCTTGTGTTTCGCCCGGGTAACCAACGATAAAGGTGTTGAAGGTGCTGATGAAATGAGCATCCAGGTTCTCAATGGTTCTTTTTAATTTAAAAACATCCTGTTTCTTCTTCATCCTGTCAAGCTGGCCCTGGTCTCCCGATTCAACACCAATAAATGCCAGCATCAGCCCTGAATGTTCCATCAGGGTGTATTCATCTTCGGTGTAATCATTCGCCCTGATGAATGCCATCCATTTCCTGAACCCGGATTTCATGACTGCATTGCAGATTTCAGTCACCCTTCCCCGGTTGATGAACACATTATCGTCGGAAAAATGAACGATTGCAGGACCTCGCCCGAAACGCTGGTTTGCAAGCCGCAGTTCCCTTGCAATACTTTCAGGCGAACGCAGGAATACTTTCGGATAGAGCTTGTTAAAATCGCAATAAACACAGCGGTATGGGCACCCGATGGAGGTCCTCAGAGGGATCTTATGCACGATTCTTTCGACCAGGTCCCATCGTGTGAAATCTTCATTGTAATCAACGATTTCCTCTTCCCTCCTTGTGAAGATAAATTTGCCGCCGCGTGGTATGACCAGGTTGGGTATGTCATCGAATGACCCGCTTCTTCCTTTTTTCAGTTCTTCCAGGACCAGCAGCAGTGAACGCCGGCCATGAGGAGCGGCAACCAGGATATCGGCATCCAATGATGAAAATTTCGCATCGAAGAGCTGATCCCAGGGAGATTCAGCATCGGGATAACGGCTGTAACTAAGATAGTTCTTCCATATAAATACCCCGCCTGCGATGATTGCCACGCCGGGCATTGCCTTCCTGATCGCACTGAAAATCCGGATAAGTGCTTCCACGCTTAAAACCATTGTCGTGGATACGAGTATGGCCATGGGATCATGTTCCGCAACTCTCTGAAGCGTTTCAGGGTCATACCTGCTGGTCATAAAGGCGTCGTAACCCTCCTGGTGCATCAGCCCTTCAAGGTAATACCCTGCCGAAGGAAGATCATCTTCATAGGTGAAACCCCTTGACAACCGGTTTGCCGAATACCTGTTTTGCGCAAGCTCATGGAAGGAGGCCATTGTAAATTGCCTGTCGTTGGCCCTGAACCGAAGATGAAATTCATCCTGGTACTGGTAACTGTCGTAGAATGGAGCAATTATACCAATGGCTGCTGACATTAAATATTTTATTACAAAGTTAACAGGGCAAATATATCAATATTTGCATATAACTTGAATTTTTATTAATGGCCTTCCCTTCAGAGCAAAAGCATAAGAAAAGTTGATATCAGGAGATCAACAATTTTCACACTCCGGTAAAAAATCGGCGGCTTGATATCCCGTTCAGTCAACCCCGGTGATTTTTTTCAATATGAAGTCAATTCAACCTGTTTCAGCAAGCCGGAAATTCAAGTACATTTACAGGGATGTAATCGGCAGCCACCGGGGAGATGGCCGGACAGGGAGTGTCAGCAGGAAAAAACAGGACAAAACTTTTACCATGATAACAAATACCATACGACAAATAAACAATTGTCACATGCACAACCCGGCCTGGTCCCTGCTGTTGGTATTGATGATTTATACATCCTGCAGCGGACAGGTCAAAACTCAGCAGCCGAAAATCACAAGCGGGCCAATAATAGCCACGATCGGGCATCCGAAGATGGTTAAGACCCGGGTCACAGACAAATATGCAAATGTCCATTGCGGGTTGCAGGATAAAGCCGGGAACCTTTGGTTCGGCACTACGGGGGAGGGAGTTTACCGCTTTGATGGAAAATCCTTTACCAATTTTACAGAGAAAGACGGGCTGAACAGTAATACAGTTTATTCTGTTTTGGAGGATAAAACCGGGAGCATCTGGTTCGGCACTGATGCAGGACTCTGTCGTTATGACGGAAAGACCTTTGCCCCGGTTCCGGTCACTGTGAACAATGGCAGCAATTCGTATCCCCTGCCCGGGACAACCTCAACAGGTTCGCAAACGGAAGTCTGGACCATTTTGCAGGATAATACCGGAATAATCTGGTTCGGTACGAGTGATGGTGTATATC
>JBAXFZ010000193.1:0-7915 GCA_037139685.1 Bacteroidota bacterium | reverse complement strand
CCGGCAGGCCCGGTTCGATTTCGCACAGGAGCTCAAGATTCTTGTCAAAAGCTTTAACTGTAAGGATATCAACGCTTTTTTCAAGAACATCATAAATATTAAACTCCACATGTTCGATCTCGAGTTTTCCCGCCTCGATTTTTGAAAAATCAAGGATGTCATTGATGGTATTTAGCAGCAGGTAGGCTGATGTCTGTATCGATTCGAGATAATCGCGCTGGCTAAGTGTAAGGTTTGTAGTCAGAGCCAGCTCGGTCATTCCGATCACGCCGTTCATCGGGGTCCTGATTTCATGGCTCATGGTGGCGAGAAATTCCGACTTGGCCTGGTTGGCACGTTCGGCTTCATCCTTTGCTTTCTGAAGCGCTGTTTCAATTCTCTTCCTTTCAGTGATATCGATCAGGATGGCTATAACCGCAGGCTCCTGGTCGAACATGATCGTATCACCCCGTATGATCGTATCTTTTATCTCGCCTTTCTTTGTAACTGCCTGGATTTCGTAATCCTTTACCACTTCAGTCCCCGAAATCCGCTTGCGCATGTTGGTCATAACAATCTCCTTCGATTCGTCGGCAATATAATCCATGATATTGGTGCCGACCAATTCCTCCGGTGAGGTGCCGATAACAGATAGTGCAGCGTCATTTGCAAACAGGATGTTCCCGTTTCGATGGATCAGGATGAGATCGGGCAGCTTGTGAACCAGGGTGGAATAACGCTGGTTGCTGTCAAACAGTGCCTGCTCGACCTGTTTCCGCTCGGTGATATCTTCAAAACTCTCGATACCGCCAATGACATTTCCCATCGGATCTTTTAGAATATCGACATTCTTGGAGATGGTTAAAACCTGGCCATCTTTATTCCTGATTGTGCATTCCCGGCTGTGAATGGGTTTTGTGATGGTCTGATCAAAGAGTCCGCATCGGTCATTGCAGGGTGAACCTGCAAAAGCAAAGCACAGATTCCCGATCATCTCCTCTTTTGAAAAGCCGGTGATGGCTTCTGCCTGAGCATTCCAGCTGGTAATTCTCTGATCAAGGTCAACAGTGAACAGGGCACTGGGAATGACCTTGTAGAGCAGTTCGGCAAACTCCTTGGCCTCGGTTAATGCTTTTTCGGTTAGTTTACGTTCTGTGATATCTTCCTTGATTGCAATAAAACTGGTTATAGTCCCTTCCTGGTTTTTAATTGGTGCGATATTGATCGATTCCCAGAAAAGTTCGCCATTTTTCTTCCTGTTGTTTATCTCACCCTTCCAATCATTGCCGGAGGAGATCGTCTCCCAGAGGTTTTTATAAAACGCGTCGTCCTGTAAACCTGATTTTAACAACCTGGTACTCTGGCCGATGGCCTCCTGAGATGAATATCCTGTGACTTCCGTAAAACGCTTGTTGACATATTCGATTATCCCGGCGGGGTCTGTAATTATAATTGTGTTTGCGCTTTGTTCCACGGCAGTCGATAGTCTCTGGATTTGTTCGTCAGCCTTGTCCTTTTCAGCAATTTTGTTTACCAGGGCAGTTTGTTGCGTATGGTACCGTCGCATCAGCCTGGCAATTTCCCCAAACTCATTATGCTTGTCCAGCAAATCCTTAACCGAACCGGTGTCGCCACTTGCTAAACTCTTGGTAATCTGCTTGAGAGGGACAGAAATCCATTTGTTAATCCAGAAGAAAAATACGAAGCAAACAATGACAAGGACAAGAACGCCAGCAATGGCAAAGTAACCCAGTTTAGTCATGTCGTCAGCCATATCGTCGACGCGGAAGAACCTCAATTCAACCGGGTTTTCTCCCAGGCTGCAGTCAAGTCCCTGGTTGATTACCTCCAGCTTCTGATTGAATGGCATGGCAGAATCGGATTTTGTCTGAACAATTTCAAGATTAAACCCTGTGGTTTTTTCGATTTCAGCACAATAGCCATGATTCCAGGCTTTTGCAGCGACCAGGAAGGCATTGGGTTTCGTATTGTGGGCGATATCAAATGTGGGTACTACAATAGCACCGAAAATTTCATAAAGTTGTCCGTTTTGCCGGATAAAACTATTCCACGAGTTTTTTCCTTTAAACAGTTCCTTGATTTGCCCGGGGGATAACGAAAAGCCCTTGCTTGTGGTGTCATTGGCAGAGTATAACAATTGCCCATCAAGGTTATAGGCGCCGAGGTAACTCATGCTGAAGGTGGCAAGGATCGGGTTCAGGTTGTTTTTGGCCCAGGTGGTATCGGTGGTCCTCGAAAAGGCGACCATCTCGTCCCATGCTGAATTATCCTTTACCGGCTTTAAAAAGCCCTCCATTTTAAAATTCAGCACGGTTTGAATGACCTGTGCGTCACTCTCCCGTTTTGAATCCTTGAAAAGCTTCTGTTCAGCCGACCGTATATAAAAATAGCCCAGTGCAAAAAGCACAAAGAAACCTAACAGGGATATAAACAGTAAAATTATTTTGGTGTTGGTTTTCATAACTGACCTCTTTGGTGAACAATATTAAGCATTTTTTCTAACGTGATCAATTGAAATATTATCTAAATTAGCAATATTAAAAGGCTTTCATAAGTTAACCTTCAACACACTTAAACAATGCACACGTTTTTTCACGGGCAATTTTCTCCGACTGGTAAGATTTCCGACCAACTGCGCCCCAGTCAAAAAACCGACAACCTAATCGGAAAGGTTTTTTACAGCGGTTATCAATCGGCCATCCGCGGCGACCGGGAACTGTTTCTTCATAGCAGGCTCTATAATGCGGAGGAGATCAGGAAAAAATTATCATTTAATTCGGGAAATGAGGCTGAACTGGTTTTTGAATTATTCGACCGTGAGGGGTTAACTGGTTTGAAACAGCTGAATGGCAAGTTTACCATTATCCTGGTTGAACCCGGTAGGACTATGATTGCCCGTGATCGCAACGGCGAAGACCGGATGATTTTTTTCACCAGTGAATTCTTTACAGATTCATATCAGGGGCTTGCCGATTTTAAGGATTTTGTCGCAAAACCTGATCTTACCGGCATCACCACATTTCTGAAGATCGGTTATATCCCTGCTCCGCTTACCTCACTGGCTGGCGTCAGTAAAATTCCGGCTGGAGAGGTGTTGTTTGCCTCTGCAGAGGGGTTCAGGTTTGAAACGCTCTTCGATTATAAAGAGATTCTGAATGCCGAACGCAGGGAAATTTCGCTGAAGGATGCCATTGACCAGTACAGTGACCTTCTGAAAAAATCGCTTCGCCGCCGGATTGAGGGATTTGATACAGTCGGAGCCCTGCTAAGCGGGGGCTACGATTCCGGTGGCAATATCGCCATGCTGAGGGAGGTTTTCCCGGGTACAATCAAAACCTATTCAATAGGTTTCAAGGATAACCCTGCCTCGGAGTTGCCCTATGCAAAGATGATGGCTGAAAAATTCGGGGCTGTTCACCATGAGTATATCATGGATGGAACTGAGATTGAATTTTTACCAGACCTGATCGACATCATGGGTGATCCCTTTTCTGAATCAGGTTTTATGCTCAACCACTCGGCCATGAAACTGGTTAGCGGTGAAGAGTTGCCGGTGACAATCGGGGGAGATGGCAATGATCAGTATTTTGGCGCCGGCATACGTGAAACCGCCTTGCATTACAAGATGCAGCGGACGGGATTGAAGCCGTTTTCAGTACTGTTCGACAAGTTAAGCGACAACAGCCTCTTTGATCATGACAACCTCTCTTTCAGGATCCATTTCCAGAATCAAAAGATTTTAAAGGTAATGGAACCGGAAACCTTTGGTTTTCATGATTATCAGCTTGGCCGGATGTTTGATATGCGGAATATCCCGGCCCATCCCTACCTCGACGACATTCCTCATCATTTCAAATCGTATGAGGAGCTGTTTTTACAGCGTAACTATTTTCTGCACCTGAGGCATTCGGTGAATGAGGTGATTATTTTTAAAGCTTCCAGGATTTCCGAGCAATTCGGGGTAAACCTCGCATTTTCATATACCGATCTTGACCTGTATAATTTCCTGCAGCATCTGCCTATCAACCTGAGAGCCAAGGGAACTCTAAAGGAGGCGATGAAGGGGAAGGGCGTAACAAAATATATTCACAAACAGCTCGTAAAACCCATGTTGCCTGATGCAGTAACAAACCGCCCCAAACAGGGGGGATTTTCACCACTTGAAATTTTCTTCAACAACCCGGAGAGAAGGCAAAAGATATACCAGTATATCCGTAATTCAGCCTTTGCAAAGTCCATGAAAGATACCGGCTTCATGAACGGGTTTTTCAGCCAGTATGAGGCCCTCGCTTCGGGAAAGAGCTATTGGTTCTGGTACAAGCAGGTAAAATCGAACCAGATGCTCAACATGCTGATTATTGCCTTGTGGTGGGATAAAGTCATTGAAGGGAAAAAAACCGGTAAACTGTCAGACTACCTGTCGCAGTAGTTGAAAATCAGGCCACAGGTTCCGATTTATCTTTTTTTTTAAGGGTTGGTTACCGGCTCACTTTTATGAATCTTCCGGAATGGCTCTGATTTCCGATCCTGAGGATGATCAAATAAATACCGTCTGTATAGTTATCGACAAGAATACGCTCGATGTGCGTCCCGGCAGTTTTCATTCCCCAGTTTAAATGGCCGGTGTGATCACCCGAAAGGTTATATATATCCAGTTTAACTTCCGATGGTGCAGATACCCTGAATTTTAACGAGAAGGAGTCGGCTACCGGATTTGGATATAGGCTCATGGGAGATTTAATTCCTGTGCGGCCGGCCGAAATTCCAAGGTAGGCTGGGTTAAACTCGTGGGCCCCGATGTCGCACGCAATCCCGTATGGCCTAGTGTGATGGTAAAAATCGAAGCCGACCCCTCTTGAATCGGCATATGCGGCATCAATCAGCGGTGAACCTGGAAGAAGTGCAAAGCTTTCGGGTGAATAACCGGCACTGTCAGGATTCCTGGCAAAATAATTGTTTTTTAATGCCACATCAGCCGATGTGTCGGTTATCATGACATAGGAATCGATACCGGAGTACCTGTTCTGCCCGTTCTCGTAATAATCATAATTGCCGGGATTTATGATAACGTTGGATGCGATGAGGTTGTTACGGGATAGGGTACTCGAAAACCTGATGCCGTCTGACTTTGGATTGATGATGTCATTGAAAAGGATATAAAATGAAGAATCCTGCTGCACCGATATATCCGTAACAAAGATGCCATGCTTCATTTTGCCGGTGTCGCCCGGCAGATAACTTTTTCCGGCATTCACGATGATGTTGTTGAAAATCCTGTATCCGCCCAATCCATGGCTTTCTATGCCGTCGCCCTTCCCGTCGGCAATATAGTTGTTGAAACAATCGCATTTCGAAGCACCGCCAAGCATGATGCCCGACATTTGGGAAGGCTCCTCGGCCTGGCTGTCGTAAAGGATCAGGTTGTCGTACACCTGGCAGTTGGCTGAGGCGGAACTCACCTGGATGCCATCCCATCCCGAATAACTGATTATGTTATTGTATATCTTAACGCCATTCAGAAGGGCAGGGAACAGGAGTGTGTCTACCCCGTTGCAGTTGACCACCTGCCCTGAAAATTTGGTACTCCCTACATACAAACCCTCATTGCCAACACCTTCGATATAATTATCGTGGATAAATGTGTTGTATTGGGTGAACTTCTCCCGTGTGTTCGTAAAGGAGCAATCGGGGTCTGTTTTGGCATATATCCCGGCAATCGGGATGTTTTTAAGGCTGAAGTGATCAATTTCAACATCCGTGCTCATGTTGCCGATGCCAATCCCGGTACCTGACGTTACCCGGCGGATCATAAAACCATAAAAATTGTCGGCTGAGCCGGTCCCGGTAAATTTTATGAACCGGCAGTTAACCATGGAAATTCCAAAGTGGTGATCGGTGTTTATAAGGACTACTCCGCCGAGGTTTATGAAAACGACCGGGTTTCCTGGTTCCCCGCAGAAATTCCTGATCAGCAGGTACTCACGTGCCCCGGTCTCGAAGAAAAGGGTGTCACCCCCTGTTATCTGGTTGAAGGGAGCTGCTGTGGCATCCACAAGGGTCGTGGTGCTGTTCACGGTTATCCGCTGATGACTTGTCGTCAGACCTGTAACGGGGAGGGAATAACAAAAGGCCAGGGCAGCTACATAAAAAAGTTTCAATCCGGACATTCCCTTGAAGTATATATCATTATCCACGTTTTGCCCGCTCCCAGTTAACCGACTGGGAACCTTTCAGGTAGCGTTTTAATCCAAGAAAGACCGACAGGTTCATGATGAAAAAATAATAGGGGACAAACAGCAGCTTGACCCTGATGGCTTTATTCTCAAGGTACCAGCCCAACAGGGCAGAAAGATAAAACAAAACCTGCAGCCAGAAAAGGATGCTGTAAAATCCCGGATGGGTGATTCCTTCTTCCAGGGCCAGGATAAGCCCGATGATAATCATGAACAACAGCGATAGCGGAGCCAGTGTCCACCTTAGTACGCGGTGCGAGATGTACTGGAAGGAGAGAGTACCATATTTGAAGAAATTCAGCAATGATCTTAACCGGATTACCGACTGGATGCCCCCGGCGGATATCCTGATTTTACGTTTCAATTCCTCCTTTACATTGGCCGAGGCTGTTTCAATGGCATAAGCCTCGGGATCATACTGGATTGTATACCCTTTTTGAGC
Source organism: Bacteroidota bacterium (assembly GCA_037139685.1). GTDB lineage: Bacteria > Bacteroidota > Bacteroidia > Bacteroidales > FEN-979 > CAIVAT01. Next base: position 1,240 of record JBAXFZ010000193.1, on the reverse strand, counting down.
GACGCGAAGCGAAATGATGAAATCATCGAGGAGTGTATCACGCTCCACCTCCTGGAACAATTCGGTACGGATAGCAAAAAGCTCACCGGCAGCTCCCACTACTGAATAAAGTTCAGCATCCCATTTTTTTAATTTTGATTCGTATTTCCAGTATAGCCCTTCACCGGCACCTGCTGCCGAGTCCTTTTCTTTGCTGTAGATGCGTTTTTCGCCGGAGACACAACCCACCCTGGGGTCACTGAACAGTCGAACAATGCGTCGTATCGATTCATGTCCCAGCATGGTGTTGGCATCGCAAAATACAACAATGGGGGTTTTTACAAACTTCATGCCCCGGTTCATGGCACCAATCTTGCCGCTGCGTTGCGGCAAATGATATACTTCAACCCCTTCATATTGTTTCAGGACATCAGGTGTGCCGTCGTCCGAACCATCGGTGACCCAAACCATATGCAACTTTTCCTTCGGGTATTCGAGGGAGAGCGAATTTTTGATCTTTTCGGCAACGAAATCCTTTTCATTGTAAGCCGCTATAAACAAAGTTACCTCCGGTTCATACCCGGGATTTGAGTTCTCATTGTGTTTTATGAACAACCGTTTGATTTTCACCAGGATAAATAATAAGACTCCATACCCTATGTAAGCATAAAAAACGATAAAAAGCAAAATCCAGAAGGTTATTTTCAATACGATCATACTTCAGATGGTTTTTAAGGGTGGGTGATTTGTTTTTTTGCATAGATGTTGAATTCATCAACGATCCCGAATTCGAAGGGTCCAATTTCACTCAGGGTCTTTTGAATCGGATACTGTCCGGCGTGCTTGTCTTCGAGCACGAAGGTAATATTGGGAAAACGACGTATGAAGCCGGCTGCACCCTGAAGGGCTTCTGTTTCCATCCCTTCGATATCGAGTTTGAACAGGATGCGGTCATCCGGGTCCAGGTTCAGTTCGGGGAGGAGAGAGTCAAAAGTACGAATCTCCCCCAGGCAGTTCGAATGGTCAGTGATGGAGGATTTATGGGAAGCTCCCGTGTTAACGGGGTTAAAACTAAAATGTTCCTTTTTGTTTTCCGCTCCTAACCCGTATTGAAAGGCGATGATTTTTCCTGTTAACCCATTCAGTTCGAGATTTTTTTCAAGTACCTTGAAATTGCTTTCAATCGGTTCAAACGCGATGCAACGGAGGCCGTATCGCGTAAGCAGGATTGAATAATCACCAATACAGGCGCCCCCATCAA
>JBAXFZ010000192.1:0-7923 GCA_037139685.1 Bacteroidota bacterium | reverse complement strand
GATTCTTTATGGATTATCGAAAAAAGTCATCTCCATATGGATACCACCTCCGTTTCGATTGATAATTTTAGCATTCATCACAATCAAGAGAAATTTAGAATCTTTGGGAAAGTGGCTAATAATTCAGCTGACAAGATAAATGTTGAATTTTCAAAAGTCAAACTAAGCAACCTCGATTTATTGCTGGGCGAAGAGATTGGAATTTTTGGAGAGCTAAATGGAACAACTTCAATTGCTGATCCATATAACTCTTTATTTCTCACGAGTAAGATGAAAGTATCCGATTTCACCTATCTGGAAAAGAACTTTGGAGATATTATTCTAGACAACAGCTGGGACCAAGAGAAAAAGAAACTAAATACCTCATTAAAGCTTGTGAAAAACTCAAAAGCTGGATTTGATCTAAAAGGGTATTACCAACCTAAAGGTGATAGCATAAATTATCATGCCTCGTTTAACAATTACCCACTCGAAACATTACTTCCAATCTTAGGAAGTTTTGCGAATAAAGTTGAAGGGATTGGCAATGGCCAGGTTGATATAGTGGGCAGATTAGCAGAACCTAAATTCAATGGTAAAGTAGCTGTAACCAATACGAAAATTGGAATAGATTATACCAAAGTCATCTATTCACTAAACGACACAGTCCGATTTTCAGGAGATTCTATCTTATTTAAAAATGTGCTGATTCTGGATCCAGAAAAGAACAAAGCTCGATTCAATGGATATATTACGCACAACCTGTTTAACCACATGCGTTATAATATGTCAGCCACAACAGACAATCTCTTGGTCCTAAACACGACAACAAGTGATAATAACTACTTTTATGGATTAGGACATGCTGCTGGTGGAATTAAGATTACAGGTCGAGTGGCTAGCATAAAGCTAGACATATCTCTAACCACTAAGCCAGGAACACAATTGAATGTCCCTATTGAAAACCCAGAATCGGTCAACAACTACGATTTTATTCGATTTGTGAGTTCGGATACGTTAATGCAAAACAGAAAACCTACCGCAATTGTTACGCCAGATGGAACATTAGAGGTCGATCTTGATGTTACAGCCACGCCAGACGCGAAGGTTCAAATGATTTTCCGCTCAACGGTAGGAGATGCGATTAGTGGTTATGGATCAGGAGATTTGATTTTCAAATACGATAAGGATGGAAACTTCTTAATGTATGGTGACTATAAGATCGACAAAGGAGATTATATGTTTACGCTTCAAAATGTCTTAGTACGTAAGTTCCGCATCAACCCAGGCGGTGTAATATCCTGGAATGGAGATCCTTATGGAGCAACCGTTGATCTTGATGCACTATATACCCTTAAAGCACCTATCAACTACCTGCTTCTGAACTACAATCAAAACGATAACTCTCGACGGATACCCGTTCAGTGTAAAATAAACTTATCGAAGAAACTGCTTAATCCAGCAGTGAAGTTCGACATTAACTTCCCTACTGCCGATGAACGAACTAAAGACGAACTGCAACAGTTTATCAGCACCCAAGATGACATTAACAGACAGATGGTGTCGTTAATGGTGATGGGACAATTTTTTACCCCTGAATATCTACGAGGCAGACAAGATTTTCAATCCAGTACCACAACCGTTGTTGGATCCACAACATCGGATATCTTATCAAATCAACTTTCTAACTGGCTATCACAGATCAGTAATGATTTTGACATCGGATTTAATTACCGACCAGGCGATCAAGTCAATGCGAATCAGATGGAGTTAGCACTAAGCACTCAGATTCTAAATGATCGGGTAACCATTGATGGAAATATTGGGAATAACAGCAACCTTCAATCCAATGCAACAAATCCTGTTGTTGGACAGGTTGAAGTCTTTGTTAAGCTAAATAAGTCGGGCAAGCTTCAGCTGAAAGCCTACAATCGTGCAAATGATGACTTGATCTATGACACCTCGCTTTACAAACAAGGTATTGGATTGTCATTTAAAGAGGAGTTTGATACTTTAGGTGATCTTTTTGATCATTATCGATCAAAGAAAAATAACGTAAAAATTCCATTGCGAATTGATTCGACTTACAAAAAATAAATACATTTATTAAGCATATGAAGCTTACAAAAAGTCAGAAAAAAGGAGTAGTAGCCACGGTGATTTTTCATGCGGGGCTATTGTTTTGGCTTTTATATATGTTCTTTAAAATCCCTTATACGCCTCCTAAGGAAGAAGGATTCCTTGTCGACTTTGGAAATTCAACCACAGGATTAGGTCAAGAAGAGCCCTCGGCAGCTCAAGCGCCTGAAGTGGAAACGGCAAAACCAGTACCAGTCATTAAATCGTCTTCTAAACCACGTTCATCTGCCCAAAGCAAAGAAAAGGAAGAGGAAGATATCGTGACTCAAGAATTCGAAAAAACAGTCGCTATAAATAAGAGAAAGGCGATCAAGGAGAAAAATTTAAAGCTCAAAGAGATCCAAAAGCAAAAAGCACTTGAGCAGTTACAAGCCAAGGAGGAAGAGATCGCAAGAGAACAAAAAGAGGCGGAAGAGAATCGGATAAAACAGGAACAAGTTAAAAAAATTGGAGCGATCAATTCCAAAGCAAAAAATGCCTTTGGAGGAGGCAAAACGGATAATGGATCGAAAAGCACTGGACAAGGTAATACCTTTGGAGCGTCCTTTGAGGGATGGTGCAGTCCTTCGGTAAGCATGACATATCCCTCCTTCTCAAGGAACCTGAGGCAATTGAATACGATGACCGGCTGGAAATTATATTGCCGTGCAAAATCGGCCAGGTCGAAATCGCACTGGAGATCCTTTCCCATTCCAACCGGCAGCTGGAGGTAGTTGCCAAGTGCCTGGTAAATATCCCGGATCACCGGCAATCCCGGGTATGATAATTTCAGGTTGTGACGGGAGTCGATAATGTCGGCAGTTTCATAAAGCAAAACGGCGTAGGCCCGCTTTTCATCCCGGCCTGCCCGGCCTGCCTCCTGGAAATAGGCCTCGATGCTGTCGGGGAGATCAAGATGGACAACCAGCCTGACGTTTGGTTTGTCGATACCCATCCCGAAGGCGTTGGTTGAAACGATAATCCGGCTCTCCTCACTGATCCAGGCAGATTGCCTTTTTTCACGGGTTTTTGAATCAAGACCTGCATGGTAAAAGTCGGCACTGAGCCCGTTTTTCCGGAGGTATTCTGCAATTTCCTTGGTCTGGCGCCGGTTTCTGACATAAACGATGACGGGCCCCCTGACTTTGGTGATGATTTTTATTAGCCGCCTGAGCTTGTCCTCCTCCCTGAAAACAAGGTAGGTGAGGTTTTTGCGCTCATAACTTTTCTGAAAAACATTTTCCCTTTTAAACTCAAGATTTTGCTGGATCTCCTTCACCACAAGGGGGGTGGCTGTTGCCGTCAGCGCAAGTACCGGCGTGCCGGGGATGAGGGAGCGGATGTTGGCGATCTGCATGTAGGGAGGCCTGAAATCATGGCCCCATTGCGATATGCAATGGGCCTCGTCGACCGCCAGGAGGCTTACCTTAATATGCCTGATTAATTCACGCATCTTGTCTGTTGCCAGCCTTTCCGGGGAGATATAAAGCAGCCTGGTCTCCCCGAACCTGCAGTTCCCGATAACCAGGTCGATCTCGTCGGGGTGCATGCCCGAATGAAGGGAGGCGGCCGGGATGCCCCGCTTTTTAAGGTTGTCAACCTGGTCCTTCATCAGCGCGATCAGGGGGGAGATGACAATGCAGATTCCGTCCATTGCAAGCGCAGGAACCTGGAAACAAAGTGATTTCCCTCCACCGGTGGGAAGCAGGGCAAGGGTATCCTTCCCGTCGAGCACCGATTGGATGATCTCTTCCTGCAACGGGCGGAACCTGGAATAACCCCAGTATTTCAGGAGTATCTGCTGGAGGGTCAAGGCGATTTGCGAATTACGGTTTTGGATTTTTTATTAACAAACATATTACTTTTTTACGGATTAATGGATTAACCGGTAAAATCAGGAACAAAGATAGGTCACGACAGCACAGGAATGTATTTGTTGCCAGGGAATCCGGCATGATTGAGAAGATGCCGGCAACCGGAAGTTCAAAAGTAACCGGCAGCCTGTTGACAAGGTCCGTTGCTTCAATGTCCTTAAATTATTCAGAATGCTGCCGGGCCTGGTCAGCAGGGGATTTAATCACCAACCCGGGATATGCATGTGCTGATGCAGATATGATGATATTATAGCTGGAATTGACCGGCTAAAGGTTATTTTTCGCGCTGAACAACAACCCCTCCCGGATCCGTTATTTTGCCACCCTCCATATAGAGTCCAGCACGGTTCCGTCGACCCATTTGACAACGGCGACCACCTCGTCGGTGAACTTTGGTTTTGCCGGCACGCCGCATATTTTCTCGGCTTCGGCCTTAAGTTCCCCAATGGTTTTAATTGGCAATGATGAGTTTTTCATCTTCTCAATAAGGTCGGTGCGCAGCGGGTTGATTGCAATACCCCTTTCGGTGACGATCACATCGATCAGTTCGCCGGGACCGCAGATGGTAGTCACCTCGTCGCGGATCACCGGCATCCGGTCGCGGAAGAGTGGAACAGGGAGGATGACACATTTCCCGAAAAGGGTGTTCTGCCACCCCCCGATGCCGTGCAGCAGGTATCCGTCGGAATGTGTGACGACATTGGCATTGAAGTTCACATCCACCTCGGTGGCCCCCAGGATGACTATGTCGACCATAGAAAAGAAATTTCCCTTGCTGTGGTAGTTGTAGCTGGTGAATGGACTTGTCCACGTGTGATGCGGGTTTTCGCGCATGGAACGAACCCCGTCAAGGTCGAAGGTCTGGCCGTCGAGGATATATTCAACGAGCCCCTCTTCAAGCATCTTTACCAGGTATTTGTTGCTCCCGCCACGGGCAAAACGGGCTTTCCAGCCACGTTCACGGAGGATCTCCGAAAAATAGATCCCGATGGAGAGTGCCGTGCCGCCGGCTCCTGCCTGGAAGGAGAAACCGTCGTAGATCAACCCTGCCTCGTCGCAGAATTTGGCCGACCATTCGGCCAGCAGGAGACGGTCGGGACTCTTGGTTATTTCGGTCGTTCCGCTGATGATTTTTTCCGGGATGCCGATCTTGTCCATGACAACCACAAAATCGACATAATTGCCATTTATCTGCCAGGGAAGGCACGGGAAGGGAACCAGGTTGTCGGTGACGACAATCACCTTGTCGGCATATTGTGAATCGGCCAGGGCAAAGCCAAGCGGGCCGCAGGCAGCAGGTCCGTTCACGCCGTTGGCATCCCCGAACTTGTCGGCGGTTGGTGCGGCAATCACGGCAATATCGATATGAACTTCGCCATCCTGCACGGCCTGGTAACGGCCGCCATGCGAGCGCAGCACGCCGAGTCCCTTCATCTTCCCTTCGGAGGTGAACCTGCCGAGGGCACCGTTCATGCTTCCTTCGATGCGGTTGATGGTTCCGTCTTCGAGGTATTTCGTCATGGGTTCATGACATGGAAAAGAGGCCGAGGGATACCACACAAGGTCTTTGATGCCCAGATCATGAGCTATATCGAAAATCTGGGTGGCTACAAGATCGCCGTTGCGGAAATGGTGGTGAGTCGAAATGGTCATCCCGTCGCGGAGACCGGCATTGACCAGCGCCTCCTTCAGACTTGGAATCACCTTGTTGCCGTCAGCCGGGAAGTCGGCACAACTCGACAGTTTCGGAGCTGCACGAAACCCTTCCGGTTTGTATTTTCCTACTCCCATATACGGGATGGCGGTTTTCCCGTTGATTTCGGCCGGTACGATCCGTCCTGCAGCATTGGTCACGAGTTTGTCAAACTTATTCATACGATTCCCTCCAGTTTTCAGCGAGTTTATTCATTTTAAGTGCAAGATTGATGGTGTTGAGCGCTCTCTTCACAACAGGCGGGTCGATCATCTTGGTGCCCAGTGCCACCACGCCAAGCCCCTGCTCCTGTGCCCTGTGGAAGGCGAATACGATTTTTTTCGCCTTCTCAATTTCATCGGGTGTCGGGGCAAATGTTTCATGGATGACAATGATCTGCCGGGGATGGATGCACCCCATTCCGTCGAAACCAAGTGCTTTTGAACGAAGCACATTCTGCCTGAGTCCCTCCATGTCGCCGACGTCGGAAAAGACAGAGTCGATGGGCTGGATTCCAGCGGCACGGGCGGCGTTGACCACCATGCTCCGGGCAAAGAATGATTCGGTGCCCTCCGCGGTGCGTTTTGTACCCAGGTCGGCCGTGTAATCTTCGAGGCCAATAGCCATGGCTGCCGTATTTGGTGAACATGACGCGATGGGATATGCATTGATAACGCCAAGGGCGCTTTCGATGATGGGCATGATCCATACCGGGGCCGTGAGGTTGTGTTTTTCCCGGATCTTCCTGATCCGGTCATCTACGGCAACCAGCTGTTCCGGCTTTTCACATTTGGGCAGCAGGATCAGGTTGACATTGTAGGGAATGATGTATTCCAGGTCTTCAATCCCCCGTTCACCCTGGTTGATGCGGACCATGCGTTCAGCCCCGTAGAAGTCGATGCCGCAAAGGGCATTGCGCACAAGGTAACGGGCTTCATCTTTTTTATCCGGGGCAACGGCATCTTCAAGGTCAAGGATAATGCCATCGGGCTTGTGGATCCCGGCATTTATCATCAGGCTGGGCGAGTTTCCCGGAAGGTAAAGCCGTGAAAACCGGTTGCGGTCCCTGGCTGTGGCGTACCTGTTCTCGTCAAGCAGGGCGGGAAGCCACACAAGATCGGTCCGGATGAGTTTTTTGACAGCTGCTTCCAGCCGGGCGGCAAGGACCAGTGAGATTGCCCCCGAATCCTCGATAGTGACATTAGCATTCTTGATGCCGAAGAAATCGAGTATCTCAAGCGCTTCTTTGCGTATTGTCTCGCCGTACATCACGGCAACTTTCGATTCAATGCGAAGCTGAATCCCATCCCCGCCGGTAAGTTCGAGGGTAACAAAGCAGTCAGAACGAACCCCTTTTCCTTTGTTACCGGTAGTTGCAATTTCTCCCATCATTCAAAATCTTTATTGTTATTAATTGAACAGCCAAAATTAGAAAAAAAACCGCTTACATCAGGGAATTTGCATTTTGCATTTTGCATTTTGATTTTTGATTTTACCCTTTGCATTTCTTCCTACCTTTACCAATTCATTGGAATTGCCGGCTGATGGATAAACCGGTCATAAAGAATTTCCACTTATCGGACTGTTTTATGAAGTTTTTTTCACTGGATGTTGAGACAGCCAACCATGATGCTTCGACTATCTGCCAGATCGGGATCGGGATGTTCGAAAACGGGGTGCTGATAGACACCTGGGAATCGCTGATCGATCCGATGAGCTATTTTCACTGGGGCAATGTCAGGGTTCACGGAATTTCGGAGGAGATGGTACAGGATGCACCCACCTTCGCTGCTGTTTATCCGGTTCTCAGGCAGATACTGTCAGGAAATGTTGTGGTTCACCACTCCGCCTTTGATTTCCAGGCTTTCAACCGGGCCTATGCAAGGTTTGAACTTCAGCCGATCACCATCCATTGGCTTGATTCGGCCCGCATCGTCAGGCATACCTGGCCTCAATTTTCAAAAAGCGGGTACAACCTTGCCAATGTTGCCAACCACCTTGGCATTGAATTCCGGCATCATGATGCGCTGGAAGATTCTGTAACCGCAGGGAAAATTGTGGTTGAAGCCTGTAAGCTGACCGACCGCGGGGTACATGAATGGATCGAGATGTTCAAAATTTGATCATGCAATCGCCGAGGAAGAAAAAAAACCGGGAAGCGGTCCCTGATGGATCCGCCTCCCGGTTATTCGCAATTGTTGAGTACTCTATAGACTGACCCCTACGGTTACTTTGTAAGCACCATTTTATTAACCTTTA
>JBAXFZ010000191.1:0-7942 GCA_037139685.1 Bacteroidota bacterium | reverse complement strand
TTACTTATATTAACATTGTTTCCTTTGACCAGTTCATTTCAAAGGAATTAAAAGCACAGCCCTCTATTGCCAAACATCATCAGGTAGTAAAGACCTACGTCACTATGGCAACTAAGGCAAACCTTCTTCTTTATGGAGCCAACCCTTACCTGAAATTCACCTTCAGCAAGGGAAAGAACAAGATCAGGACCAGGCTGGATGACAACGAGATTCAAGCGCTGATAAAACAACCGGCATCTGTGACAAGAGATTGTGCTGTTTTTCAACTTTTCACCGGGATAACCCATAAAGATCTCGAACAGCTTACTAAAAAAAATCTTCGTAGGGACGGATCAGATGTTTGGCTCGAAGGATTGCGAAAAAAGTCTGGGGAAATGTATACCATATATCTTCTACCCGAAGCTGTGGAGATCATTGACCGGTACTCCGGTCATGACCATTTGATACCATGCAGGGATTTGTGGGGATATAACCGCGACCTTAAGGTTTTGGCTGCAGCTTGTGGGTTATCAAAGGTATTAACGTCTTATGTGCTGCGCCACACGGCTGCAACCTGGATGTTGAGAAAGGGGGTCCCTATCACCACAATATCGAGCATCCTTGGTCACAATAAAATTGAAACGACACTGATTTATGCAAGATTGGAAAAGCAAATAATGAAAGAACAGATGATCAGTGCTTTTGCGAAACCTCTCGGAAACAAGCCTCGTAATTCTGAACAAGTTCAGCCAGAACAATCTTAGGCAGTTTCATTAGCTTTTTAACCTGTTTTCGGGATCGGGAATTCTTAAGTCCAGGCAGTATGTCGAGTTTCTTGGGCATTGTCTATTTATTCACAAAAGTACAGGTATGAATGAGATTGAGAAAATGCTGTTCCATTCTTTACTGTTATTGACCCGATTTGTCCTCTTTTGTCTTTAATTGGGGGAATTCAATCATTTCTCCATTTGGTTTGCTTGCTTCATACACCCAGTAAGAAGCGAGGTGCTTTGGAGTAAGACCAAGATAATCCGCCAAATGGTAGATTGTAATGTGCTTTACCCCATAAAGATCCCTGATTTCTTTGGCGCGTCGTTGTGCTGTCTTTTGACTGCACTGCATAAATATGGCGAGGTGTTTTATAGACAGTATCATACGGATTTTTTAACTACGAAAAAACCCGTTGTACCGAGTTACCATTATTCCAACTGGAACTATGATTGTGTTTCTTAAACACTTACAACGGGCAAATGCCCGTTCCAGTTGTCAAAAAAAAATGGTAACTCATTGCAAATATACGGATAAATAAGAAAACGATGTTTAATGCTTTGGCATACAACTCAATCATTTTTGAGATATATCAGGATGACAAAGTTGGAGGCAACTCAGAAGCTCCAGGATTACCCATTTTATAGCCTAGACTCCACGATAAAAGGACAAATAACGATCACCCGGCAATGCAGGTGATCGTTATCGTCAGCAGTCCAAGCACTCCCCCATCGGTTGTCGCTGCAGGTTCTCCCCCACCGGCAACGGCTGCTGGCTCCTCTTCTTTTGGTAAGATTTCTCCATCCTTCTGATACATCTCAAAATAAAGCCAGTTACCCGCAGACAAGTTGGAATTAATAAAGGTGGTCGTTTCGGTTCCGTCATGCACGGCCAGGATAGGCTCATCAGTGAGCGTTACCCCTGAATCATTCACCGAATCACGGTTCTTAATATTAAAGGCCACTGTGTCACCACCACTGAAGTGAGAGTCGATCCGCACCACGGTCTGGGTTTCAAACAGCCTGACGAAAACCATGGCCGATTTGATGGAAGGATTCAGGATACTAAGCAAATATTGCATCGTCTGCTGGGTCTGGCCTGCGGAATATTCTCCCCAGGCAGTCCAGAAACTACCGGTCCAGAGATACGCCGTGTGCTTACCGGAGTTGTAATACAGCTGCCCTTCAACCGGATTTTGTGGCATATCCGGTTGATTTTCAAGGACAGCATTGAGCAACTGATTTTGCTCAAGATCAACATTTGATTTAAATGAAGGCATATATAATATTCAATGATACGGTATTAACCCACAATAACAATCTGACCGGTGAGAGCGGTTGCCGAAGTCCAGGTGACATCACCGGCGGCATTCACGTTGATATCGACTTCCACGGAATAGCGGGTGGTGGAAATGGTTTCATAAACCACCGCGACCAGGTCTGCTGTGCATCCGTGGGTAGCAGCTGTGATGGTCTGGGTGGAAACAGCGGTGATCACCCCGACATATTTCTTTGTGCGACCGGTGGTCTTTCCGTCCACGTAGGTTTTCGTGGCTTTCTGGGTGGCCAGTTTGGTATCGCTGTTTGCCGTGAGGGTCCCGTCGGTATCAATGACACCGGCCTTGAAATCCATGGTTTCAATGTTGGTGATGGTATTGGCATCAGCATCGATGGATTTGTTGGTCAGTGTCTGCACAGCCGCCAGTTTCACCAAGTCAGAGGATTCGGTGTTGTCAACCCCGTCAAAGTCGGCGGCAACTATGGCCGAACCTTTGGTGATGTTGGCAATGACCATATCACCCACACTCACTCCGGCGCCCGAGGGAGTACTCACTCCTGAGGTCGTACCGGCAACGGTTACCTTCCAGAACCAGCCTTTCTGAATGGTGGTGATTGCCTGCGCTGCAATGGTCTGGCTGCCGTCAAAAGTGCCTTTGTAAACCATACCGGCTGTGATCTGCCCCTGGATAGCTGCCACCTGAACGTCAACATAGGTCTTGGTCGCCTTCTGACTGGCCACTTTTGCATCGGAATTGGCTGCCAGGTTGCCGTCAATATCAAGGTACGCCAAAGGCATCTGCTTGATATCATCGACCGTGGACAATCCGACCTGGGCTTTGGTGGTGGCGTGAGGATTGGAAGTTGATGCGATGTGGGTATCAATCGTGGCATGGGTATTTGTGCCACGGTTCACCAGCGCGTTGTGATCAATGGCGGTGGGATCCACCGACTTCACCCAGATCGTACCATTCCAGTACTTCTCATAGTTGTCCGAGGTGTCGAAATACTTCTGGCCTTTGATCGGACTTGCCGGGGCCGATGCCAGATTCTGGATCACAGCATTCTGCAATTCATTTTTGTTAAAGTCCAACGGGACCAATACTTTCTTTGCCATAATGGGGATTTAAAGGTTTGTAAAAAGGTTAACTATAAATTATTTTGCCACTTGCTGCAGGATTCAACCGGATTACCATCTGATCGGTCGATTCATGGGTTATTTCCGAGATCAGTTCGCGCCCGGTGGTATCCACAACGATTACCGTGGGATACTTTTGCAGGTTGTGCTGGACGATGATCTCGCTCTGGTTTACAAAAGACTGCACGACCTGGGGCGACGAGCTGCTGCCGCCACCGCCCGGAGTTCCAGTTGCTGCAGGGTCAATGATCCGGTACAGGAAGAAAAGTTCAATTTTCGAGCTGCCTGATTTGGGGTTTTCGCCCCCGGAGAGGCACACATAAACCGGGGTGTTTTCAAATAAAACGGTCGAGAAAACAGGCGTCATCCGCTGAACGGTCATTACCTGCGACATGATGAAACCGGCCTGGAAATATCCCCAGTCCTGCGTTTCTGTGTCGCCATCGGTGGTCACGTTCAACGTCTGGGTGGGACCAACCTGCAATCCTCCGGTAGGCGCCGGTGCCGGGGTGATGCGGGCAATCAGCGAAATCAGTTCGGTAACCTTGCCCACGCCTGGTGCAGGAATGATGGTATTCAACTCTGTCAGGCGATTGCTTTCATCCTCGGTGATCACATGCATACCCGCAACCACAGGCGAAGAGGGAAAGTTGAACAAACTGTTGTACAGTTCGGTGAAATTTTCATTGATCTTTTTCCCGCCCACCCGGAGCTTATCGCCGCGCTTATCGCCTGGGACAATCCCGAGGTTAATTTCTTGTCTTGCCATAGCTTAAAATTCTATCTGGTCAAAGGTTATTTCCATATCGTCAAAGCTGACATCCACATTATCCCAGGTCAGGGGTTGCGGAAGGATCAGCGTGTTGGCGGAGCTATCGGCAGTGTGAACCGAATAGAAAGCATTTTGATAGGCCCGGGAGTATTCTATTTCCAGGTTGTAGAGGTATTCGCCGTCTTTGAGAAACGGGGTGATCTTCGCTGAATTGACGATGATTTGAAAGAGTTCCGTTCCCACCTGTTCGTAGCTTTCCGTTGAAAGCAGGAGCTCTCTGAGGCAGTTCTTCTCTGCAAGGCTTATCCAGCCCGAATTTGCCTTGCAGTTCTCGGTCTCTTTGGCTGAGAACTGTTTGGAGGGTGCGTTGAAAAAGGAATAGTTTTCTTCTTTAACGGTTGATCCGATCAACCGTTCATATTCCAGGTTCAGTTCGGACTTTCCTAAAAACCTGAAGGTATCATAGGCCGAAAAAGAGTTGCGGTAGAAAAAGACCTTTTCATTCTCAAAAACACGGGTGTCATTGTAGTAAACACGACGCTCGGAAAGCATTTCGTCGTTACTGTCCATCAGGTAAACCTCCCAGGACAAAACGGCTTTTCCCATTTCTGCATTCACCAGGTTAAGGTGATCGAACCCGACCTTGAATTCCACTACTGTAAAGGCCGGGAAGACTACCTGCTGGGTTGCATTGACCACTTTGTGTGATCCATCGGTGAAATTGATGATCACCACCAACCGGTATTGAACGGACAATGGGTTGTCCTGGAACAGGAAAAACAGTTTCTCCATTACTCCGGAGCGGGAAAATTTTGTGGTGGGAAGCCAAGAAAGGAACGCTTGCTTGTTCGATGGGACAGAAAAATAGTCCAGGTACTTTTCGTTCAGTGAAGTGAGCAGTTCATGGTTAAGGCCTCCTGCAATTGCATACTTCCAACCGGTCGATTGCAGCCCTTTAACATTGCCGGCAATACTTCCGGCAAATGAAACCCGGTATTTGAGCAGGTAATCCCAGCCATGAGCTTTGCCATTGCCTGAGAGCTCAGGGAATTCAAAGCGCGGCATTTCCCAGGATGCAAACTTTGCTAGGAGGTAATCCGCGATGTCAAACCTGGAAAGTCCGACAAAGTCGGTGGGTTTGATATCCTCCCCGATCGTGTTATTCTGTGCATCCCTTATCAGGCAAAGAATCCCAAAGTAATCGCGGTAAAGATCATCCGTTCCGGGGATGTTTACCCCCTGTCCTACCCCAGATACCCCGTTGTTTGACAACACAACTGAATATTCTGCCCCTGGCTGCTTTGCCAGCAGCATGATCCTGCGACCACTGGCGCTGACCGGGTCGATGGTGACATCAAAGTATTTCTGGATATCGTAATTTTCAAGGAAACACTGGTAGATATTGCCTGCGAAGTCGTTAAAGGTCTGGCCCAGATATGCAACTTCAAAAAGCAACCCGTCAAAACCTGTGAAACTGGCAGACTCAAAGACAAGTGTTTTACCAGCAAAATGGAGGCTGAATGTATGTCCGGCTGCGGTTTCGATGCCGAATACCACCAGTTCAAAATAAGCTCGGTCACCCAGGGAGATCAGAAAATTGTCGGAACACGCTTCATAAATGACGGGATTGCCGGCAAAGGAGATAAGATTGGCTGTCTGGGTGATATCAATCATGGTGCAATAGTACCATGAGATCACGCGGAAATAAAGGACAGCTTCAGGGCGCCGTAAAGCACTTGAGCTGCGCTGACTTGATCGATGATTTATTCAGGGTAACAGCCACTTCGCTAATCAGGTAATTGATGCCATCCATGCGGTAACGCTTGGTAAAATCAATGGATTTCAGCTCTATATAATCCATCTGCTTTTCAATTTTAACGCTCTTTCTATCCGTGATAATCCAATTGACCCAGTCTTTCCAGTAAAGGTTGAAAAGCCCTGTGCCGCCGGTATACTTGAGCGATTGGTTGCTGTTGGAGGCCAGACCTCGAAGCCTTGCTGTGGTACCCAACCCGCCAACCATGCTCACCCAAAACAAACGGGGGGTGATCTTCTGGTTGTCCGCTCCCAGGTTTCCGCAGTTAACCACGATGTATTTGTCTGAAAGGGTTGAGAAAATCGTCTCGTACTTATTTTTCTCATCTCCCCACTTATAAAAGAATTTGTCCGTCAAAAGCGGCCCGTTTGGAATCTGCACCCATTGAATCAGCCAATTGACGATTCCCAACTGCCACCAGGAATTGGAGTCAATCACATAATAGATGTCTCCCAGCATGGTAAAGGGATAGGCCGGGATATCCGAAAAACTCTGAACCGATCCTTTGATATAGTCGGTGATCCCTTTTTCTGCATCGAGCTGCTCCTGGTAAACCTTATCCCTGCCATCAGGGCCTGAAAGAAACCGCACACCGATGACCTGCTCGGGGATCTCCTGGGAAATAGACAATATGTTTTTGGAAAATTCAACGACCTTGGAGCGAAGCAACACATCCTTATTGCTCACAATTCGGATTACCCGTTGATTGGAATCCGCATGAAAGCTGCAATTGAACCACTTTTCAAGTCCATTGATGAATTCGCTCACCTTCACCTTGGGAAGGAACCGGCAGTAGTAGATTTGCTGAAGGCCGAATAACACTTCACTGACATTGACAGAATGGTAAATGACCAGGCGGGAAAGCTCGATGCTGGAGGTGAAAAATTCATCCTGCAAACGGTACCCAAAGTTTTCCGCAAGTTTATTCAACACGAACTTCAGGTAAAGGAACGGGATCAGGATCGTCCTGCTTTGGCCGTCCGTGGTGGTTTTGTGCAGCCAGCCATCCGGGAAAATATGATTGTAGGCCATCAGCTCGGGGTTGGTGGCCACCGGATCATAAAAGTCAATGTTGCTGATTTCCGGCAGTGAAAAGTCGACCTCTGGATAGAAATGGGTCAACGACCAGTTGAAATAATTGATCGCATCCTGATCGGTGGGAAAATTCTTCATTCCCAGGTCAACCTGGTTGAGCAAAAGGTCCTTGATCTCAAAGTTGAAATTGCCCTTGTTGATGTAAATGGTCCCTTCAAAAGTCTTGTCCGAGGCTGTTGTGATGCGTATCTGGCCCACAAACAGGATCATTCCGTTCCAGCGAATGCTCCCATCGAACATTTCATAAATGCTGCGGGTCGAAGCCAAACGGTTCTTCCACCCCAGGATGGACATATTTCTTGAGGTCGTTGGAACTTTAAAAGGAAACGAATAATCCCCAACATCGTTGAACAGCGGAGATTTAAGACTAAGTGACACTGAAAAATCATCATTTAAATCAAGGCTTTGGCCGGCAATCTGGATGGAAAGCATAGGGTTTTCAGGTTATTTGGATACTTCGGCCTCGATCTGGTTTACCCGGTTGGTGGTTTCCCTTAAATGATCAAAGGAGATAAATGCGGGGATGCCGTTTTCAATCAATGAATTAAGCTTGTTCAGGCTTGCCATGAATTGCGGATCGACCGCTACGGAAGCTCCTGCCGGCGCCATCGCCGGTGCATCCATGTACCGGCCTACAGCGCGCTGGGGAACCCTGGCAAAATTGATCGCATCAATAACCTGGGGGTAATTGACCATCAGATTTTTGGTTGTTTTGGGATCAATGACAATTTCCTGTCCTGTTTCGCTGATCAGTGTCGGTGTTGAGTATAAGCCCGTTTCGGGAGAGTTCACCAGGGGAACATCCTTATACAGTTTGTTATCATCCTGGCCAATCACCGAATAACGACCTTTGGCAGCTTCGGGAACCTTCTGGCTCAGGATATAACCGATCTGGATGGCGCCCAGGGCTGCGGTGATGATACTCAGCACGATCCCAACCCCGGGACCGGCACCAAGGGCCGAGGCAACCGCCGTGGCCACACTGATCAGCGCATTGAACAAAGCCACTTCTTTGTTCCTAACGGCCTGATCATGCTCCATTTTCTTCTTTTTCTTGTCCAGGTCCTTGTCCATTTTATCGACCTGCGAATCATACT
>JBAXFZ010000190.1:0-8023 GCA_037139685.1 Bacteroidota bacterium | reverse complement strand
AAAGGCAAGTGCCGTAATCTTGTCAACCTGGAGTTCGCTGCCGGCATTAAAACCGTACCAGCCAAACCAAAGAAGCCCGCTGCCAATGGCAACCAGCGGTATGCTGTTCGGGGTTGAATTTTTATCAGTCCTGGCACCAACATAGAAAACAGAGGCCAAAGCAGCGAAACCAGCCGTTGCGTGTACGACAATTCCACCCGCAAAGTCGAGAACACCCCACTGGGCGAGCAGCCCGTTACCCCATATCATATGTACAAACGGGTAATAAACCATAATCTGCCAGACAGTGAGGAAAATCATATAGGAGCGGAAGGTAACGCGGTTAACGAAGGCTCCCGTGATCAAAGCAGGAGTGATGATGGCAAACATCATCTGGTATACAAAGAAAACGATTTCGGGAATTTTTCCGTTCCCGGAATACATCGAATCAATTGTGACCCCATTCAGAAAGGCCTTGTCAAAATTCCCAAAAATACCACCAACGCCCCCGCTGAAACAAAGGGAGTACCCGAAAATAAACCAGAGAACGGTTGTCCATCCCAGAGATGCAAAACTCTGGATCATGATCCCGAGAATATTTCGCTTGGTGGCAAGTCCGCCGTAGAAAAACGCCAGCGCGGGCGTCATTAACATCACAAGGCTTGCCGATAGCAGCATAAACCCGGTTGAACCTACATCGATTGTTCCCATAAAATGAATTTTTGATTTTTGATTTACGATTTACGATTATTTTTGTTTCCTACAATGAAATCCCAAATACAAGGAAAACACTCTGAGACTGAGGGTTTGTAATGATTGACCCGGTTACGGGCAATGAAAAATCTTTTGTGATGGTGATTGGTTTAGATATGGTCAGTCCGGCATTTACAACACCGGCGTAAGGACCATACCATCCGGATCCTACGGGGATGGCGCCGATGAATGGTTTTACCCCGAACCCTTTAACACTGAACTGGTAAGCAGCTTCGAAATAGGTGGAAAAATTGTTTTTACTGCCGTTATTTTTGCGTTTATCATCTCCATAAACAAGGGTTCCTGCATAGAGCTGAAGGGGAAATTTTTCGGGCCCGGCCCATGAGAGGCACACCTCCACTGTGTGGCCTGTTGTGCTGTTTTTAAAATTGAAATACTTGTTATGGTTATTCGGATCAAGCGGGTTAGGAAGGAAATAATCATATGCCATGAGGGTAAATCCTTTCAGCGTGTAAGAAAGGTAAAAATCAAACTCTGCATAGTTTCCCAAATCCAGAACGGTACTGTCATTAAGTTGTTTTGAATAGTGACCCAGCCCGTAAGAACCCCAGAAGCCGGCCTTGAATCCTGCAACAGAGAAGGCAACGGAAGGCTGAACAGCGGGGGAGTTGCCATAATCGGCGCCCCGCCAGATATACCTGCTTACCACATCGGTACCGACACTGAAAGCGGCAGAATTCCCTGACTTTTCATCCATTTTGTTCTCATCCTGGAGCTGGGCAAACAGGCTGGTTGCCGATAACAGCAACAGGCCTGCCAGGATGAAGGTTCTGAACATAGCAACAACTCTTTTCATACGAACCTGATTTGTTATTATTTTCACATGCAATGTTAGGGTGATCGCCAATATATAGCAATACTGTATAATACTGAAATTAAGTATCGGAAATCCTTAAGTTTTGTAAGGGAATAACGTAGGTTAAATTTCCACAATCTTATTCCGGATTGCATATTTGATAAGTTCCACAGTCGATTTCAACTCAAGTTTCTTCATGATATGGTTCTTGTGTGTCTCAACCGTTCTTATACTGATATCGAGTTTGTCGCTGATCTCCTTGTTGATATAGCCTTCGGCGAAAAGTTTCAGTATCTCAATTTCCCGGGCGGTCAGGGGAATGGTGTCACGCTGGGGCATGGTGTCGTCTTCCTTGGCCTTGCGTACATAACTTTTCAGCATAATCCGGGAGATTGAATCGGCAAAAAACTCATCTCCCTCGTAAATTGTCCGGATGGCTGTCAGAAGCTCCTCGCGTGATGTGTTTTTCGGCAGGTATCCCCTGGCTCCCGCTTTAACCGAATTGAAGATGAAATCCTCATTGGTGTACATCGACAGGATGAGCACGCGTATTTCCGGGTATTCGGAAGTGATGCGCCTGGTGATCTCGATCCCGTTTGTATCGGGCAAAGAAATATCAAGGATAAGGATGTCGGGTGATTCAAGAGCGATCTTTTCAAAACACTCTTTTCCCGAGGAAGCTTCCCCCAGGATGGTAAGGTTATCGTCACTTAACAGCAATGCTTTGATCCCATCCCTGACAAGCTGGTGATCATCCACGAGGAAAATCCTGATTTTTGACATAAGTTACGATGATTGGTACGTTTAATGTTATGGTTGTGCCTTTCGATGGGGCAGAGCGGATCTCAATATTTCCCTGGAGCAAACTCGCCCGTTCCCTCATATTATGGATTCCGTTGCCGCCATCCTTTCCTGCAGTTTCCGGAGTAAAGCCTTTGCCGTTGTCACGGATGACAAGCAGCAGGGACTCATCCTGGCTGGTGAGATTCACCCGGACTTCGCTTGCTTCAGCGTGTTTTACAATGTTGCTGATGGCCTCCTGTGTAAGCCGGTAGACATAGGTCTTGATCTTTTTATCCAGGTCGTCATAATCGCCTTTTGCCTCGAAATGAATGCGTAACCCGCTATGTTCCTCAGTTTCGGAGAACAGGTTGCGTAAGGCAATCGTTATGCCGAAGGCCTCCAGTACAGATGGCATCAGGTTGTTTGAAATGCGGCGGACCTCGTCGATAATCTGGTCGAAATATTTCTTCAGTTCCTGTATTGAATTCCCGATATCCTTCCCCTCCTGGTACAAAAGGCTTTCCATGCGCAGCTTAATGGCAATCAGCAGCTGGCCTATCCCGTCGTGCAGTTCGCGCGAAAGGCGCTGCCGTTCCATCTCCTCGCCGTCGATCACCGAGCGCATCCTGCCGAATCGTTCCTGTTGCAACTCAGTGGTCTTCTCCCTGATCTGGCGGGCCATGATGTTAAACGACTCGGTAAGGGCGCCGAGTTCGTCGTGCGTGGTTACAGGCAACTCGGGGCCAAATTGGCCTTCTCCAAGGTGGATGGCTGCCTCTTTCAGCCGCATCAGGGGTTTTGTGATGCGCTTTGCAATAATCATGACAAATGCGAAAAATACAAGCATGATCAGTGTGCTGAGCAAAAGAATCCGTGTCCGCGTTTCGTAAATGGGGATCATGGCCTCCTGCATATCAATTTCGGCCAGGATGGCCCAGTTCAGACCAGGAACCGAGATCGTGCCATAGGAGGAAAGCACCGGAATGGTACGGTAATCGTTGGTTAAGAGCGTACCTTCCCTGCCTGCAAGGGCGCCGGATACGGGTTGCGTTTTAACAGCTGTTTTCAACATCGACCCTGGCAGGAACCGGGATGTTGATCGCATAAGGTAATCATCGCCCACCAGGTATGTTTCGCCGCTCATACCAAGTCCGCTTAACGGATCATTGTTCAGCATGATGGAGTTGATGCCATCGGTTGAAACCAGAAGCGCCAGGATGGCCGGGAATTCAGTATTGCCTGAACGGCCTCCGTCGATAATTGAACTGATGAGCTGGAATGGCTGGTTTGTCTTATTATTCAGCATTACGTCACACACAACAACAGGCTGACTGATAAGTTTATTTCTCAGTAACCTGTAAATGGAATCCGGGAGCAGCGGACCCGCTGCCATACTGCCTGCATCAGGGTTGCCATGCAACCACCCTTTCATACATGCACCATCCCTCCCGAAGATGAAGAATGCAGAAAAATGTTCCCCCAGCGATCCGAATTTCAGGCCAATTTCCTCCCCGGTTGCCGGTATGGCTTCGCGACCTTCCCGTTGTAACCGGGGAGAGGCAATTCTCTTTTTCACGGATATGAAGGAAAGTGGTTTACGGTTGATTTGCAATGCTGCTTCAGCCACCTCTGCAGTCGTTGCCAGGAACGAGATTTCCCTGACCCTGTCGGCGTAAAACTGTTCAATCCTGCTCTTCTTTACAATGCGCAGGGAGGTGAGCTGATCAAATGTACGGCTCATCAGTGCCCGTTTCGTACTGTAAAAAGAGACTGTACTGATAATCAGGATGGCTCCAATACCCAGTAAAACAAAGTAAAGGATGAGTTTCTCGCTGAGAGGGGTATTCTTCATTGAATTTTACTACTTTTGAATCATTCTACTTTTGGGGCAGAGGCGAACCGGGAACAAACTTACTAAAATTTAGCGTTTATGAGGATACATTTTATAAGAGATACACGTAATCATTTTTCATTTATACTGTATTGTCTTGTTGGACTCCTTTTTTTCAATTGCGGTGGGCAATTGTCGGCACAGGAAAAAACAGTCACCTATTATGCCGATCCATCATCGGTTCCTCCCGACCTGCCGGTTTCCATCCGCCATCTTACGGCTCATGTGAGTTTTAATCCTGAACGGAACCTGGTAATCGGTGATGCTGATTTTACATTCGTTCCCAACCGGTACACGACAGACTCGATCATTTTTCAAACACCCGACTTTTCAGTTTCATCCGTAAAAATTAACGGGAAAGATGTAAAATACAACCAGAACGGGGCAAACCTTATCATTTATCCCGGGAGCCTCCTTTTTCCTGCCGGGGTTCCTGCATCGCATGTCTCAATCGTTTATACAGCCACTCCCCTTGCAGGCCCTATTTATTTCATCGGATGGAGAGCCGAGGAGACCGGCAAACGAAAGGAGATCTGGGCTCATCGTTCGGCAGGGTGGCTGCCCTATATGGATGGCAGGATAACCGCCGACCTGTTCATCACATTCGACAAGCGATTCAACGTGTTTTCAAACGGGGAACGGGTTGAAATAAAAGACAACTCTGACGGCACACTGACGTGGCATTATGCCATGAGGAAAAATCACCCCTTTTTCTCGACCTCGCTGGTGATAGGTGATTACAGGTACCAGGCAACCCGGACATCACGCGGGATACCGCTCGAGTACTGGTATTATACCGGTATGGCCGACCGGGTGGAGACTACCTATAAGTACACTAAACTTATGTTCGATTTCTACGAAAAGGAGATGGGGGTGAAATATCCCTATCCGGTCTATCGCGAAGCACCCGTCATCGATTATATGTATGGTGCCATGGAAACCACCACCAGCACTGTGTTTGGAGATTATATGCTGATTGGTCCCAGGGCGTGGTGGCAGCGGAATTATGTGAATGTGAATGCCCACGAGCTGGCTCACCAGTGGTTTGGCAACTGTATTGCACACCTGGTCAACCGTGATGTTTGGCTCACCGAGAGTTTTGCTACCTATTATGCAAAGATGTTCGAGAAAAGCATTTATGGGAGCGATTACTACCAGAATATCCGCAATGACGAGATGAACCTCGCTTTTGATGCAGCAAAGAAAAATAACTTCCCGGTCGGAGGGTCGCAGGGAGGAACCCAGCGGATTTACCAGAAGGGCTCACTGGTGCTTGATATGCTTCGTGATGTGATGGGCGACCGTGAATTTAAAAAGGCCATTCAGCACTATATTGAAAAATTTGCCTTCGGGTATGCCGAAACCGGCGATTTTGTCCGCTGCTGTTATGAAACAACAGGGAAGCCCTTTAATTGGTTTTTCGATGAATGGATATTGAGAGGCGGAGAACCGGAGTACGAAGTTCGCGACTCCATCGTGACTGATCCGGCAGGAAATGGTTCAACAGTTTTTAAAGTTACCCAGATCCAGGAAATAACTGAATTGACAGGACTCTTTAAAATGCCCGTCAGGTTTGAAGTGCACTATGCTGACGGGAGTTCCGACAGTTTATTGGCCTGGGTTGAAAAAAAGTACATGGAGGTTGTTGTTCCGAATCACCTGGGCAAACAGGTCGATTTTCTCCTGTTTGACCCGGGCCGGAGAATCCTGAAAAAGGTGCGTTTTGAAAAGAGATACGACCAGCTTGCAGCCCAGGTTTTACAGGCAAAAAATATGACCGACAGGTACGATGCCCTGCTGGCATTGCAGGGAACCCCGGTTGACCGGAAGGTGGATCTCCTCATCAAGGCATTTCGCAGGGAGCCATTCTGGCTTGTAAAGGCTGAGATTCTCGGGCAGCTGGGGGCCGAACGCTCGCCTGAAGTTGTTGAGCTTTTCCGTGAAGCCCTCCTCGATAAGGATGCCAGCGTGCGCAAAGCGGCCTTGAAAAATCTAGCCCCCGTTCCTGATTTCCTGCAGAGCACTGTTGCCGGTTTGCTTGCAGATTCAAGTTATTTAAATGTTGAACTCGCTCTTGGGTCACTTTGCATGTCGTTTCCTGAGCAAACCGGGTCCTACCTTGAACTTACAAAGGAATTTGAAGGGTGGCGCGGGAAAAACATACGCATGAAATGGCTCGAAATTGCCATCAATAGCGGGAAACGGGAGTTCCTGGCCGAACTGGCGGGTTATACCGGACCGAAATTTGAATTTGAAACCCGGATGAATGCCTTTAACACCCTGGCAAAATTGAAATATTCCGATGCGGAAACACTCAAAAACGCTGAAGTTGCCAGCCGGCACTGGAACAATAAACTGAGCACGGTCGCAAAGGATTACCTGCATAGTTGGGAGGGGAAGGAGAACCCGAAATAATGAAACCTGGACTGTCCTATGTGGTTTAACCGAAAAATACTGACCCGCACTGTATTGCTGGTCTCTTTTGTGAGTCTTTTCACCGACATCGCCAGTGAAATGCTCTATCCCGTCATGCCTGTTTACCTGAAATCCATAGGTTTTTCAATACTGCTGATAGGGATTCTGGAAGGAGTTGCAGAGGCTACTGCAGGTTTGAGCAAGGGGTATTTCGGCAAGTTATCCGATGTTTGGCAAAAACGGGTCCCGTTTGTCCGCGCCGGCTATATCATGGGTGTAATTTCGAAACCGTTGATGGCCGCTTTTACCGCACCTGTGTGGATCTTTTTTGTCAGGACCCTTGATCGGTTCGGGAAAGGAGTAAGGACCAGCGCCCGCGATGCCATGCTGAGCGATGAAACAACTCCAGAGCACAAGGGCAAGGTTTTCGGGTTTCACCGTTCAATGGATACGGTGGGAGCTGCCATCGGCCCGGTTCTGGCGCTGATTTTTCTCTGGTACTTTCCCGGGAGGTATGTTTGGATGTTTCTCCTTGCCTTTTTCCCGGGCCTCGTTGCCATTGCCCTGACATTCCTGCTGAAAGACAAGGTCCCCGAAACAAAAACAATCAGGGTGCTTCCGACGGCAAATCATTTTTCGCTGCCTTCCATTGGATTCTTTTCATACTTTGCTTACTGGAAAAAAGCTTCTCCGGGATTCCGGTACCTGGTTTCCGGGTTGCTTGCATTTACACTCTTCAACAGCTCGGATGCTTTTTTGCTGCTGGCTTTGAAGGAACGACAACTGTCAGATACCATGATGATCGGTGTCTATATTTTCTACAACATGGTTTATGCGCTCTTTTCCTATCCAGTAGGAGCCCTGGCCGATAAAACAGGTTTGAAAACAATGCTGGTGGCGGGATTGGTCATGTTCTCCATCGTTTACACGGGAATTGGATTTGCATCCACATTGCCTGTTTTCGCAATCCTGTTTTTTATGTATGGCCTGTATTCTGCCTGTACGGAAGGGATTTCAAAGGCGCTGATATCGAACATGGCATTGAAATCCGATACGGCTACCGCCATCGGTTTTTACAACAGCATGTCAAGCATCTTCACCCTGCTTGCAAGTTCCCTGGCGGGCATCCTGTGGTTTGCCATCGGATCAAAAGCGATGTTCGCCATTTCGGGGATCGGGGTGTTCCTGGTTGTGTGTTACCTGGTTTATGTGTTTAATGTGAAAGATAAAAAGGTGTAATGACCAGTGCATTAAAATGATTCAGCCATTCTTGCTGTTTTTTTTGCCAGCTCTTGGTAGTTTCAATTTAAAAGTCTATCTTTGCACTCCATTTTGAAATACCAATTAACCAGAACAGTCATGGCAAGGATTTGTGAAATTACGGG